>DATKZX010000001.1 GCA_035527755.1 Methanomassiliicoccales archaeon
ACCGTGTCGTGCCAGGGGCCATACATGAGGCCCATGAGGGAGTGCTCTTCCTGGATGAACTACCGCACCTCGGCCATCTGCAGAGGTTCATACTTACCGCCATGCAGGAGCGTCGTTTCCCCATTTCCGGCCGCAACCCTCAGAGCGCTGGAGCGAGCGTCAAGGTCGAAAACGTCCCCTGCAACTTCATTTTTGTCGGTGCCTGCAACATCCAGGACCTGGAGCAGGTATTGTCGCCATTGCGTTCTCGGGTCTGCGGCAATGGATACGAAGTTCTGGTCAACACCGCCATGCCCGACACCCCCGATAACCGAAATTCACTTGTGCAGTTCATCGCTCAGGAGATCATCTCCGACGGGCGCATACCTCACGCCGACGCCTCGGCCATCAAGGCTATAATCAAGGAGGCCAAGGTGCGCGCCAATAAGGTGGACAACATCGGCTCCTCTCTGACACTGAGGTTGAGGGAGCTGGGCGGCCTGATCCGTGCCGCCGGTGATCTGGCAGTGGTCGAGGACGCGGAACTGATGAGCGCAGAGCACATCGCCAAGGCGGTGGTGCGCAGCAAGACCGCCGAGGAGCAGATAAAGGACCGTTACGGTTCCTACACCAAAGGCCTCGGTACGGACATTTCCTCGGCTCAGAAGGAGAAATCACCTTACTATTTCTGGAACGAGACCAAGGACTCCATGTTCCATTAGAGGTACCGCATCAGGAATATGCCGTCCTCGCCGTCCGAGTAATAGCACGATGCCATCCGTACGTTGAAGAAGCCGAGACGTTGATAGAAACGCATGGCCGAAAGATTGCTGACCCGGACCTCCAACGAGATCTGCCTTATGCCCCGCTTACCGCACTCGCGGAAGAACTCCTGGCAGAGCATGGTGCCCAACCCCGCCCCCCGGTAACGCTGGTTGACGGCCAACATGAGTATGCGAGCCTGCTGGTGCCCGCTCATGACCCCGAACACGAAACCGATCACCCGTCCCATGTCCTCGATGACTATGAGGCCTTCAGGCCAGAAGGGCACCAGCTGTAGGAAGAGACTGGGGTCGTACATCTCACGCAGAGAGGTCGAAGCGACCTGACAGATGTCGGTCAGGTCCCTGCCGAGGAAGTATCGGAGCTGCAACGGCGGCCAATATCACTGCCCATTACTAAATCCTTCTCTTGTTGCGCCGGATGAGCAGGAGCAGGGCGATGACCGGCAAGGGGGCGTACAGAAGAAGCCCGGGGATCGATGCCTGACCTTCAGATACCCTGACGGTCACGTTCTCGTATGCCATGTTCCCCACCGTGTCCGTGACCCGCAAGGTGACGTTATGCTCCCCGGGTATCAATGCGACGGCATGGATAGGTCCGAAAAGGTCCGATGCTCCGTCGCCATCCAGGTCCCAGGCGAACTCCGCTATGTTGGAGGTGTCATGACAGGCGGTGGCGTCCAGGAGCACGAGCTGTTGCTGGGACACCTCCAGAAAATGCCAGGGCAGGGATATCACCGGGGGAACGGCATCCCCTTTCCAGTCGTTCTCGAACAGACCGGTGAAATGATCCGCCAACTCCGTTGAACGTACCAAAAGGGCCATCTCCCGATTGCATCGCATGGAATTGTCCACCCAGTTGGCGCTGCCCACCAGAACCTGATCATCGATGATGACGCCCTTGTTGTGCAATCGTTCGAACGGAGAAGCCAGACCGGGCAGTCGGCACTCCAGGTCCCAGCCTCTTTCCGAAGCTTTGGCGTTCAAAGCTTCCGCGACCCTCTGGTTCGGTTCCTTGGTACCAAATCCGGAATCCAGGAGTATGCGCACGGTAACACCGCGGTCCGCCGCCCGGGACAAAGCGTCCATGATCTGGCCGCCATTCAACCAGTCCTCCTCGAAGTTCATCTGTTGCACCAGGATACGTTCCTGTGACCCACCCAGGGCGTTCACCAGCGTATCCTCTATCGTAAAAGGCGATGTTGATAGGAGGACGGAGGAGGTGACCTCTATGCAAGCCTTCTGGCGATCGTAGTTGAGCATTCTCCCCGGACCTCCTTCGTGAAACGGAAGACTGATGTCGAGAGGGAATACGTCCAGACCCTTTCCCCCCAGGTCCTTCTGGAAGACCGTGAGCGCGTCCCGAGCGATGGATGACGACCGGACCAGTATGGCCCATCCGCGGTTGGAGGTGAAGCTGGAGTCGGCCATGTTCTCGGAACTTACCAAAAGACGCTCCCCGTCGAACACCATGTACTTGGCATGCAGGTAGTCGTACCTACGGAACGATTCACTGGACCGCATGACCCACACGTCCACCCCGTTCTCCTGAAGATAGTATGCCAATGCCGCCCCGTTCTCGCTGACACCTCCGACCGGCTGTCCCTCCAGCAGAAGAGTGACGTCCACGCCCCTGACGGCGGCCATGGCCAGGTGGCGGGCCAAGGTCCAGTTCTCAAGTATGTAGGTGGACACGCATATCTCTGCCAGAGCCAGGTCCACCTGCTGGACCATGACCTCCAGACCGTCGTCCGGGTACAGGACCGGAGAGGCTGAAGCGATAGACCAGGGTGATAGCAGGGAGAACGAACCGGGGACCTCCAATGACCAGGAGCCGTATTCCGAAGGTTCGGCCGTTCTTCGCAGCATCTCACCCTTCCTGCAGGGAACTGCCGGACCGTTCCATGGGGGAGAAGGTTCGGACGTCCCGTAATAGACGACGTCGATCAGATTCCCATTCGGGTCGAAAAGGAACACCTGGTCACCTGTATCGGCCAGCTTGAGACTCCCCTTGGTGATGGTACCGTTCGAACCCTTGTGATACACCACCTCGCCGGGGTATAGGGAGAGATATCTCTCCGGACAATCGCCCCACGTGATATCGGTCGCGGTCGGCAGCGATAAGGACCCGTTGAAGGTGACGCTTCCCTCCCCGTCGCTCAACATCCATCCTTCCAGATCGATCTGTGGGCCGTCATTGCTGATGGTGATGAACTCCCCGGGATAGGTCGGACAGAACCGTTTGATGAAAACGCCCGACGCGCAATGAACGTCCGGAGCATCCGCGGCCTCGGCCGTGGGGGCGAACATGGATATCAGTATAATGGAAAGAACAGATAGAACGGTCAGGAGCTTTCGCACCTGAAAAAGATATTGATGGTGCCAAATAATCGAAGGTTATGCAATCAGGCTTCAGAGGCCACTTACCAGGTCGCGCAGTACCGCCTTTACGTCCTTGGCCTTGACCACGCCTGAAGCGAGAAGCACTCCGGACGCCCCCAGATCTAGAGCCGCCTTGACGTCCGCTCCGTTCTTCACCCCTGCACCGCAAAGCACTTTGATCGTCGGGTCGACCTTCCTGACCATGTCCACCGTCCTACTGACTATCTGGGGGTCGGCAGTGGTGACCGATATGTCCCCTCCGATCAATTCCGGGGGTTCGATGGCGATGTAATCTGGAGAATAGGCCGCCACGGCGATGGAGGTCTCTGTCGAATCTGTGCAGACGATGCTTATCAGGCCCAGGTCCCTGCAGGTCTTGACCGCGGCGGCGATGTCGTCCATGACCATGCGGTGCTCGGAATGATTGATGAGCGTACCCTTGGCCCCGGCGGCCCTGACGCTCTGTGGGGATATGTAGCCGGTGATGGACCCCGGTCCCTTGGCGTCAACATGTTGGGAAAATACCGGGACGGTGACCGCGCAGGCCACCGTGGAAAGTTCGACCATGGGGGGGCAGACCACGAAGCCTATGCCGCTCTCGCGGGCCGCGGCCTCGCATTCCTTGGCAAGACGCATCGCCCCCGGTCCCTCCACTTCGGAGTAGACCTTGAAATTCACGACGATGATGGGCGAATTGAACTTATTCAATCTTCTCCATCCTGTCCTTCAACCGGGCGAGCACGGCCGGCCTGGTGGTGTACTCCATCTCTTCTGGACCGAGTATACCGGGCATGAACGGACCATGTTGGCGCATGTAGATGCTGGCGCGAACCGCCTTCCTCCGAGCCTCGTCCCATACGCTGCCGGAGAAATAGTCTACCGGTTCCTTGACGCCCAGCGGCGCCTCCGGGTCCTCGCATCCTTGCAGACGGCCGTTGCTTATCTGGAATCCCAGTGCGCATATTCGCGGTGGTCCGTCGAAATAGGTGGGATCGGAATCCGCCACCGAACAGGGGTACCAGGCACCGTAGTGGGAACCGCGCATCCAGCCGGCTACCAATCCGGGGAACATGAATGGCTGCAGGACCTCGCCCACGGCGGGGAAACCGCTCTGGCAGCGCACGACCGCCACGGGGTCATCCTTGCCCACGTACTTACCGGCGCAGATGTTCAGCTTCTCAGTGCTTATCACACAGCTGGTGCCCAGGTTCTTGTCCTTGCTCATCACGCGCTTGATGGCGTAACGGCTGGTGTCCCCCAGAAGACTGAGGATGTCGTAAGACTCCTCGGGTGCGGACATGGTGATGCTCTTGGAGTCCATGACATCCACGATCTCGAAGCGGAACCCTTCGTGAGCACGGGGGTCTATGACCAGACCAGTGGTGGTGAACGGGTCCATGAAGACACGGGATATGGGCATGGAGTATGCGGACGGTTCGGTCTTGTCGGCCATGAAGAACACCATGGGCTCGGCGGCCCTCTCCACGAACTCCACCTCGGCGGCTCCGGGGCCCATGCCGCGAATGTTGCCGCTGAAGGCGTCCGACAGGAGGTCCTGTCCGGCGGCGTACATCTTCATTTCCTTGGCCAGCTTTGAGGCCGCCATGAAGGCCGTCCAGGCCAGAGCGTGAACGTCCTTGTTGTTCTCGCCCTTGTAGTGGGTCATGAACAAGTTGATATCGTCCCCGACACGGGTAACATAGAAATCATTGATGGTACCGGACCTGACCCCTTCCTTAAGGGTCTCCTCACACTTCTTCATCATTTTTGGGTGCGGTTTGGAGTGACCGGCGACCGAACCTACGTCAGCCTTAATGACAGATACAGTAACCTTCTGTGACATAATATTCCCATACCTTGGATTCTGAGAATTACTGCATCCATATATAATGATTGATACCCTGACTTCGCTGAATGACGACGCTTACGACGGATAAAAAAGAAAATAAAAAGGGGTGAGCCTGGCTCACTCTACCTTGATGGCCGATACCGGACAGGCGTCCTCAGCGTTCTTGGCGCATCCCTTGAGGTTGTCCGGGATCTCCCCTTTGGCCTTGTCGTCCTTTTGGTACATAGGCTTGAGGTTGGAGTTGCCGTCATCCCCTTCCATGAAAACATCAGGGCATTCGTCGTTATAGCATATTCCGCAGCCAGTGCATTCGCTCTGATCGATCGATACATTAACAGGCATAAGAGTGGAATCTCATCCTACAAGTGATTAAGGTTTCGGTCGGATCCTCTTGTTCGGCGTTGTCGCGGTGGCCACCAATTCTTATATAAAAAAAGCGGTAATATCGAGTTCATTCAGTTTTAAGGTGTTCACATGTTGCACGATTCCAGATCGATCACAACAAACGATTACGAGAAGGAGGTCACGGTAGAGGGCTGGGCCCAGGAGGTGCGCAACCTTGGCGGGATATCGTTCCTTATCCTGCGCGACCGCTACGGCGTGGTGCAGATCACCGCCCCTAAGAAGAAGATCACCCCCGAGGTCATGCATGCCATCACGTCCCTTTCCCGGGAATCCGTGGTCCGGGTGACCGGCACCGTCAAGGCCAGCGCCCAGGTGAAGAGCGGTTACGAGATCATTCCCTCCGCTTTGATCGTTCAAAGCCCGTCGGCCACCCCGCTGCCCATGGGCGTGGTCGACAAGGTAGATGTCGAAATGGACACTCGCTTCAACCATCGCTACATGGATCTGAGGAAACCGGAGGTGCGCTCCGTCTTCGAGATCAAGTCCCTGACCATGCGCCTCATCGACGAGTACTTGGCGGACAATGACTTCGTGGAGATCTTCACCCCTAAGCTGGTGGCCTCCGGCGCCGAAGGCGGTTCCACCCTGTTCAAGGTCGACTACTTCGGAAAGGTGGCATACCTGGCGCAATCGCCGCAACTGTACAAGCAGATGCTCATGTCCACCGGCCTGGACCGAGTGTATGAGATCGGCCCGGCCTTCCGTGCTGAGCCTTCGGACACGGCGCGTCACGTATCGGAGTTCATCAGCTTCGATGGGGAGATGGCCCATATCGACTCGCAGGAGGACGTCATGGCCATGATCGAGGGTTGCACGCAGTTCGTCATCTCCGGGGTCAAGGAACGGGGAGCGAGAGCCCTGGAGATCATAGGCAGCGAGGTCGTTCTGCCCAAGGCGCCGTATCCTACCCTGTCCTATGAGAAGGCCATAGGAATGGTCCAGGGGGCTGGGTTCAAGATCGAGCTGGGAGAGGACCTGGGCACCGAAGGGGAGAAGCTGCTGGGCGATCTGATGGCCCAGGACGGGAACGAGATGTACTGGATCGCGGAGTACCCGGAAGAGGCCAAACCATTCTACATCATGGAGAAGGATGGCACGCCGTACTCATACTCGTTCGATCTGGACTACAAAGGTCAGGAGATATCGTCCGGTGGGCAGCGGGAACACCGCCACGACCGTCTGGTGCAGAGGATGGAAAAGAAGGGATTGGAGCCGTCCTCCTTCGAGTTCTACCTCAACTCCTTCGCCTACGGAATGCCGGCGCACGGCGGTTGGGGACTGGGAGTGGAGCGCCTGGTGCAAAAGATGTTGGGATTGCCGAACATCAGGGAGACCATCCTGTTCCCGAGGGACCGCAATCGATTGGTCCCATGAAACTTTTTCATCCCATATAAGGGACGAAAAGGTAGCTTTCAGCTACTAAAATTATATTACCCAGGGGATTCATATCTATTTTGGGATGCGCTTGAGTTTTGAAGGAGCGGAAGCTGAAGACTACGAGTCCGGACCAATGGAATACGTAGGCTATCGAGAGGACCGCTTCGACCAGGATCTGATCGAGTTCTTCGTGGCCGGGGAACCTGTGCCGCAGGGCAGCACCAAGGCCTTCTACATCAAGAAGCTGGAACGGGTGGTGACCACCCATACCAACGCCAACACTGACCAGTGGAGGCACCGCATCGCCACCGAGGCCCAAAGGGCGAACGAGCTTAGGCCGGCCAACTTCTTCTCCAGCGATCGTCGCCAAGGTTACGAGATCACTCTGGACTTCGTGTTCACCCGGCCAAAGAGCCAGCCGAAGAAGTGGAAGATGAACACCAAGCGGCCGGACCTGGATAAATTGGTCAGGGCGGCGTTGGACGCCATCACCAACATATTGATACCGGACGATTCGCAGGTGGTGCGCATCACCGCCGGCAAATGTTACGGCGATGCCGATCACGTGCCCGGCCTTCAGATATCCGTCAGAAGGATGGAATGAGGTCCTGGACCAGGATCTCTGCACTCATAGGGTTCATCATCTCCCGGGGGATCAGCTGACCCTCTTCTCTTCATCGATCCTATAAGCAGTCCAATGACTGAATCGGTTACCGTCTGTCAGGCAATAAACGTTTCCTAGCAGACCGTGTTGAATTTGTTCATATGTCGTATTTTAGACATGCCTGCCACCATGTTGCAGATTGCCGAACAGCATTGTTATGTCCTATTCGGTCATGATCATCGATACCGCAAGATAAAGCGAGGGAAGATAATGAACCAACAGCCTCTTGAATCGATGAAGAGCAGTTTCGTGGGAGTGCCATACTCCCTGTGCGTAGCGCATGAGATAACCTCCGAAGGATATGGCTTCTGTGTGTCCTGCGAGACCGGGACCGTCACCGACGTGTTCCATCCGTCCGGCGTGGAGGAGTGAGTGAAATGGTCCTGCCGTCCACATTCTTCAGTAGACGGCGGTAAGTTTGATTTGTAGTAAGATCAATTGTCCCCTATGAACAGCGCCATCGTAGCAATAACCAACGACATTGGTGCCGAAGGAAAGGTCATGGAATCCATGTCCAATATCCCGGCGGTACGGGAATGCTACATGGTGTATGGGGTCTACGACGTCGTGGCCAGGGTGCAGGCGTCGAACGAGGAGGAACTGAAAATTACCATCGCTTCGATCCGGGATCTGCCCGGGGTACGTTCCACATTGACCCTGGTCGTGTGCAAAGAGCACAAAAAGTAAGCATTAGGTTTCCGTTTACCCAGCAGAGGTTCCCCAGTTGGATAAGTTCTCCAAGGACCTGGTAGTATTGATGAACAAGCTCATCAAGGGCACCGATGGCGCAGGAGAGGAAGCTCTGCGCGTTCTGGAGCAACGTTTGATCGATCTACGGGAGAAGAACCTGCTCAAGATCAATCACTCCGTTCTGGAAATGATCGTGGCCAAATATCTCATACTGGACGGATATGAGGTCGACCTGGAGCACATGATCGATTCCGGGCTAAGCTGCGATGTCCACGCCCGCAAGGGGGATGGGGTGCTCATCGTGGAGGTGGAGACCGGATATGTTCCGCCGGCACACGCGCTCGATCCCATGGACTATATCCGGGCCAGGATAGCTTCCAAGATAGCCCGATACAGCAATCACTGTCATAAATTCTCGTTGGCAGCACCGCCACACTACGTGATGCCGGTTATGCCGTTCTTCACCCGCCCACCGCGGGACCGTTCCGCCAAGGACGCGGAGCTGGTGAAGCACTACTGCGACATGTATTACAAGAGCCCACCAGTGAGCATCGATGAGATCATGAACTCCCGTATCCACAGCGTCTCCATCATCGACGTGGAAAATGCTGCATTGCGCGATATGGCCCCAGACGACTACATCAACCTGACCGTTGATTGGTACCTGTGAGGTGATGAGATGAGCATCGAGACGGCATTACTGTTCCTTGGTTCCGTGGCCATCATCTCGCTCTCGGGCGTGCTCATGCCCGGGCCGGTGTTCGCGGTGACCATCGCCTGCGGGTACAACGACCGGCGGGCGGGTTGGAAGATAGCGCTGGGACACACCCTCGTCGAGGTACCGCTGATCATCGGCATATTCTTCGGACTGAGCATCTTCCTCAGGAACGATTTCATCTTCGCCCTCATCGGATTGTTGGGCGGAGGGCTATTGATCTACATGGGCTGGGACATGGTACGTAAGCGCAAGGAGATCGTGACCAGCTGCGATACCAGATACAAGGACCCTTTCATGGCCGGCGTCATGACGACGGTGTCGAACCCGGGTTGGCTGCTGTGGTGGGCCACGGTCGGCGCGGCTTTGATCACGACGGCCATCACCTTCGGGCTGTGGATGCTCCCCATGTTCGTCGTAGTTCACATCAGCTGTGATCTGATCTGGGAGGGATTGATCGCCATCACGGTGTTCGACACCAAGGAGAAGTGGGACAACCGGTGGCACCAGTATATGATAGCCGGGTCCGGGGTCTTGATGATAGTGTTCGCCATCGTTTTCATCGTTAACGGTGTGAACATACTTCTGTGAACCAACACCTTTTAAAATCTCTCCAGACCATTTGCCACTTGAAGATGTCCAGGGCCTACAAGGATCACAAGATCTACTGCTGCTTCACACTAAACCGGCTGGTGGCCGAACTCGGTATAGACCTTTACCAGCAGGACCTTGAATCGAAGTTGGATAAGATCCTGGCGAGCGATTCGTACGGCATCTCCAAGGAGGAGGTGAAGCACGAGATCCGATCCAACCACTTCATGACCAACAAGGTCATCGAGAAGCTGGCGGAGGACGGACTGGTGACGGTGTTGAAGGAAGAGGGGCGTTACCAGGTGCGCATCACCCGCGAAGGGGTCATTTATATCCGCAGATACAACGAGTTCTTCCTGAGCATCTATGACGAGCAGATCAAGGACCATTACCGTTACCGCGGTCTGCCTCACTGGGCCCGGGATGCCGAAAGGTAGGTGTCGGCGATGTACGGTATGAACTCATAGCTGCCGTCCTGGTTCTCGATTATCAGTTCCAATGAGGAGTTGTAACGGCGGGTACGGTGCTGGAAGCTCATCGAGGAGCGCTGCAGTATGTCGTAGGCCTCGTCCTGCAGGTCCTGGTCCTCGGTCCTCTTCCACAGTACGATCGCCCGGGACGGGGGGAGCTTGTTCTGCCGGCACACCTCTTCCACCGCCCGCACCATGGACCAGAAGGTCTCCGCGGTCGGTGTCTGGTCGATCTGCTTGATGAACAGCTGATAACCTGGGTACCCCAGGCCGAAGGATCGCCACAGCGGTCCGGAGCGCGACCTCAGGTAATAATCGAAGCTGTAGAGCATACCACCCTTGCCCTTCAGCACCGCCTGCGATCGGCCGTCGGTCTTTAGAGCCACGGTCATGGAGGGGTTCCTGCTTGCCAGGTGGGACCGCAGCCGTTCCACGGCGTTGCTTCCCTGAGGGGCGAAAACCACCGGATCGTCCTGCCGAATGCTCAGGATGACCGAGTGCCTGAGAGTGTAATAGTTCAGAAAATCGTTGAGCCGCCGCAGGGTGAACATGGTCCATGTGCCCAGGGCGAAGAGGGCGATGAGAATGGTCCCCAGCACAAAGTTTTGAATGATGTTCTGCAGTATGAGCACGAAATCAAGAAGGAGCCATATCCCTACGAAGACGCCGGCATACCATACCAGCTTCCTTAATCGGGGCGCCTCCCGGTTCACGTCCTCCGCCAGGTCGAAGATGGCGGAAATGGGGTTGTCAACCGCTCGTGGATCAGGTGCGCTCATTCCTTCCTCGTTCGGGATTTTGAGTATATAAAATAGTAGGAAACAATCGTCAGTAACAGTTCTGCTTGGTGTTATTTGATATCCTTAGACGCTCGGAGACCTAGGAGGCTAAAAATGCTCAAATTCACAAGCACAATCGCCGTGGCCCTGGTGGCCGTGCTGATGCTCAGCGCCATCAGCTTGAACACCAGTGCCGCGGACGCCAACCCCATGGACCGCATCAGGTTGGAGATGGGCACCACCGCCGAGTATGGCGGTGGAAGCTATGTAGCGATCAACATGTCGCAAGGCCTATCCATGGCCTGGTTCGCCGTGGTCTACGGAACCGAGGCGGACCCAGCGCCCATAAGCATCATCGGGGCCAACCTGCGCTACCTTGGCGGGGCGCAAGTGGTCACCCAGGACGGTACGGTCATCCTTGACCAGGTGCCGATCCCGGTGGTCACCGTTTTCGGCCAGAGCCTGTTCGCTCTACTGGAGTTCGATGACGTCGGTTATCAGACCGCCTTCGGTCTGAACTACGGTGCCGACAACGGACTGTTCGACTTCAACAGCGACCGGCGCCTGTTCGATGATCCGAACGGCAGCTTCGAACCTGTCTACAAGTACGTGAGCCTGGAAAGGGCCTGGAACCTATCGGAGATAGTGACCAGCATCGATGCCCAGAACCAGAGCAAACACTATGACTTCTCCGTGTACGCGGAGAACGTTCTCTACACCCAATTGTGGGACGGCGAGCTGCAACAGTACCGCAACGGCACCGTGGACGACGGGATCGTCGACCGTATCGAGTTCGCTTTCCACGTGACCGCGACGGCAACGGGATCGGAGGTGCAGATACCCTTCTACAAGGTGACCGTTGGAACCAACGACGGTGATGGCATCATACGCGATTCGGAGCAGATCGCCCCGCGTAATTTCACAGGAGTGACCACCGACACCGAGTTCAAGTACGACCATATCGTCGAAGGCTGGGACCCGTATGAGAACGCGTCCGATCCGCGCCTTATGCTGGAGAACGGCATCATCCACGCGGTGTTCATACCGGACATCGTCGAGAAATGGTACTCCGCCCAGTTCGTGAAAAATGAGGTCCAGGATGGCTCGGGTGTAGCCGAGCTCGAGACCGAGGACGGCGAGGAGACCATCCGCGACACCGGAGAACTTCCGGAGAAGGCCACACTGCTGACCAGGGACCGTATAGCGTTCCGTGACAACTGGCAGCGGACCGGCATGCTCACCTGGGTCAGCAACGTGACGGTGGACGGTCAGGATGAACTGGTCGTCTATCAGGTGCACGCAGGCTCCCGAGACATGCTGCCCAAGGATGTCAAGGACGGACAGGTGCGCTCCATCGTGATCCTTGGCGGTTACATCTACCCTGTGGGAGAGAGCATCATGCACGACCCCACGGTGGCCATCTCCGGCATGGAGATGGACATGGTACCATCGGTCCCGTTCGTCCTGGCGATCATAATCGCCATAGCGGTGGCGATATGCCTGGCACTGGTATTGGTCGTGGCCATACTTCTCTACTCGGAAAGGAAGAAGCGCGGCCGGATGCAGGTGCCCCCGCCGTTCCGGTGATCCTCCCCTCAAACCCCTTTTATTATTTTTTATCGATGCTAAGCAACCTGATCCTATCGTCCTAGTTCGATCCCCACACGTAATAGTTACGTGGCTGTATGGCATCGAGATGGCCGAATCCTTTGGCCGTTTAGAAACTGGGGCATCGCCCTTCCTTGAAAAGTAAGGCCACTTAGTCCCCGCGGCCGATCTCCATCATGCGCTCCAGCGGTTTCCTGGCTGCCTCGATTATCCCTGGTGCCAGAGTGATCTCCGGAGACATGGTCTCCAATGCCCTGATCAAAGATGAGACCGTAGTACGTTTCATGTTCGGGCAGATGGCGCTCGGCACCGGGATGAACTTCTTGTCCGGCACCTCCTTGCTAAGGCGGTAGGTCATATCGACCTCGGTTCCAACGATGAACTCCCTGGCCTCGTTCGTCCGGGCGTACTTGATCATGCCCTCGGTGGATGAGACGTTATCGGCAAGGTCGATCACATCCGGGATGCATTCCGGATGCACCATGAGCTTGGCCCTGGGGTGTTGGCACTGAAGCTCCTTGATCTCCTGCACGGAGATGTCGTGGTGGGTCGGGCAATAGCCTGGCCATAGCAATATCTCCTTGTCGGGGTGGAATCTCTGCACATAGGCCCCAAGATTACGGTCCGGGACGAATATGATACGCTTCTGCGGAACGCTGCCAACGACCTTGACGGCGTTGGACGATGTGCAGCATACGTCCGCCAACGCCTTCACCGCAGCGGAGGTGTTGACATAGGCTACGACAGCGGCTTCAGGATACTTCTCCTTCATCGGTCCCAGTTCCAGATCGGTGCACATGGCGGACATGGGGCACATGGCGTCCGATTCGGGCAGGATCACTTTCTTTTGAGGGGAGAGTATCTTAGCGCTCTCGGCCATGAAGTCCACTCCGCAAAAGATGATGACCTCCGCGTCGGTGCTGGCCGCCTTCTGGGACAGTCCGAGGGAGTCGCCTACGAAATCAGCGATGTCCTGCACTTCCGGCGGCTGGTAGTTATGGGCCAATATGATGGCCTTCCGCTGTGCCTTGAGCTCCTGGATACGCTCCGCGGCGTTCATTTCGGCAACTCATGTATAGGTCCGTATAAATATTTACTTGACCAGCGTAAAAAGCAAAGGTCACAGGGCCCAAATTATTTCTCCTAGCTGGTCAGTGTTCGATATGATGGTGATGAACACCCAGGGGAACTTAGATTGGCTATTGGAAGGGGACGCCGTTTTACAGCATCTGATCAACCGGGACCTTTTGGACGATGAGCCGGACGACGTCGCCGCCCTTCAGGACCCACGACTCCAGAGGATCGTCAAGGAGGTGTCCTCCTGGCCTTGGCCGGCGATCACCGGTCACAAGACCGCCGACCATCCTCTGCATAAGTTCGCCTTCCTGGCCGACCTGGGGATCGATGTCGAAAAGGCCTTGGGTCCCGATCTGCTCGCTTCATTGGAGGGGACGCTGGTGAACGGGCTGCCTCGTCTGCCCACCAAGACGCCGGAAAGGTTCGGAGGTTCGGGAAGGACGGAACTGGCCTGGTCTCTGTGCGACACGCCATTGCTGCTCTATTCCCTATCCAAATGCTATCCCTCCTTCGATGGTAAAGAGGGGCTTCGCACCTTGTCCACCATGAACAGGGAGAACGGCATGCCCTGTGTCGTATCACCGGAACTGGGTAAGTTCCGCGGTCCGGGGAGGAAGGACGACCCTTGCCCGTTAGCCAACCTTTACACGTTGAAGGCCATCACCCAGATCGATCTGGAAGGACACGAAGGTATGGCGAAGATCATCACCGACGAACTGCTGACACTATGGCAGGCGAGCCGGGAGCGACACCCATACATGTTCTACATGGGCACTGATTTCCGAAAACTGAAATTGCCGTTCGTGTGGTACGATGTCCTGAGCGTGACCGAGGCGCTGAGCCATTGCCCTTGGGCACATAGAGACCCTCGTTTCCTGAACATGCTGGCGGTCATCGATTCCAAACGTATTGACGACCGACGGTTCAAGGCCGAGTCGATTTGGACCGCCTGGAAGGACTGGGATTTCGGGCAGAAGAAGGAACCCTCGCGGTGGGTGACGTTCACGGTGGAACGCCTTGACCGGAGGGTCGGAAAAGGTGAGTGATCACTTCAGGATCGCTTCCAACCTCTTTCCTACGGTGTCCCAGTTCACGTGGTTCCAGAACGCTTCCACGTACTTGGCTCTGAGATTCTTGTAGTCGATGTAATAGGCGTGCTCCCAGACGTCCAACACCATTAGGATTCGGAAACCGGGAATGGCGTTGACGTTGTGCTTCTCCACCTGCATCAGCAGCGGTTTATGCGTCCCCAGACAATACACCAACACAGCCCACCCAGAGCCCTCGGCGCTACCGGCCACCGCGCTGAACTCCTTCTTGAAGCGCTCGATCGAACCGAACTCCTTGGTCAGTTCCTCCAGCAGCTTTCCTGCAGGTACACCGCCCTTGCCCGCGGGGGCCAAATTCTCCCACATGTACTTGTGCAGTATGTGACCCCCGATCTGGAACGACAGGTCCTTCATGATAGCCTTCCAATCCAGGTCGACATTGTCCTGCCGGGCCTTGTCCATCTTATCCAGAATGGCGTTGGCCGAGTTGACGTAGGCGGCGTGGTGCTTGGTATGGTGAACGGTCAACTGCTCCTCGCTCAGGAAAGGGGTTAGGTCCTTGTATCCGTAGGCGAGCTTTGGCAGTTCGTATCTCTTGACTTGTTCCATCGAAAATCCTCCGATGTTTTATCACGTAGCTAGTACAACATAACGATTTTGGTCGAACAAGTTATTAATTGCCCGGACGTGTTCGAGTAAAACTAGATGACGAGCAGGCGCGAAGAACTCGCTTCGAGATATTTCAATTGCACCGAGAGGGAGAGGGCGGTGTTCGAGGCCGGCATTAAATTGGGTACGATCTATCATCAGTTCGTTGGGACCCCCGTCGCAGCGGCCAACGTTGATATTCTGGAGAGGGCCATCGAGGATGGCGTACGCGTGCAACCGTTCGTCAAGGACGTGAAGGTCAACATCTCCCGTGAGGCCCTTCGCCTGAAGAAGGACGAGTTCGACTATCAGACCCTGACCGGCAATATGCTCAACGTGGAACTGACCATCTCCATCGATCGGACGACCGTCATCGCGGGCATGGACTTCAAGCCCGACCTGCGTTACCCTCTGATGTACGTCAAAGAAATAATGTGATGTAATTATATTTTTATTGATATTAATCTGAATATTTTCCGATTGTACCCAGTCGCCCGTGAATCAGCAAAGGTAATTAAGCTAGGATTCACATACAGGGAACCTATTGCGCCGACCTCTGTCGATGCAATTTAATCGGTGAAATTAATGAATAATATTAAAATCGGCATTACTGGGCTTCCCAGCGCGGGTAAGACCAACACTCTCATTCAGGTCATAAAAATGCTGGAGGCGGAGGGATTTAAGGTTGGCGGCATGATCACTGAGCCGATTTTGGACGATAAGAAGCGAACCGGTCTTTACGTCATCGACTGGATAACCAAGAAGAAGGCTGTTCTGGCCGCTACGGACATAGAGAGCAAGTTCACCGTGGGGAAGTATGGTATCGATATCCAGGTCCTGGAGGATATCGGCGTTCAAGCGCTCACTAACGCCTGCGCCGATGCGGATGTCATCGTCATCGATGAAGTGGGCAAGATCGAGGTGGAGAGCAAGAAGTTCGTCAAGGCGGTCGAGGACGCGTTGGAGGTTGAAAAACCAATGCTGCTCACCCTTCACAAGAAGTCCCGCAATCCCTTGTTGCAGGACATCAGACGGCGGGACGACGTGCGTATTTTGGAAGTTACGCCGATCAACCGAAACCTTTTGCCCTACAAGATCATGAAGCTGATGAAGGGCGAGCTGTTGTGAATCTGGAAGGAACGAGCATTGTCGAAGGGAGCACCGAACTGTTGGTGCCCCTTGTCATTTCTGAGAAGGGACCGGGGAAGGTCCAGGGACGAGTGTTCTTCAATCGGCAGATGGCCTTCAACCGCGACGTCTCCGTGGCCATGTTCCATTCGGTCATCCGTCCGCGCAAGTGCCTCGACGCCATGGCGGCCACCGGTGCCCGGGGTATACGCTTATGCAAGGAGGCGAAGGGGGATTTTCACTTCGTCATCAACGACAGGGATTCCCTGGCCTGCGAGTACATAGAGGAGAACATAAGGAGGAACGGGTTGGATAACGCCGAGGTCACCAACGCCGACCTGCGCTGCCTTCTGGCGGACCAGGTGTTCGATTACGTGGACCTCGATCCCTTCGGTACGCCGATACCTTTCGTTCCCTCGGCGCTGCAGGGATTATCCCGGAAGGGAATACTGGCGGTGACCGCCACGGATACGGCGTCGTTATCGGGAACGCACCCGGGAAAATGCCGCCGGCGATACATGGCCAACAGTCAACGCAATCCTTTCCTGCATGAGAGCGGATTGCGCATAATGATCGGTACGGTGGTCAGAATGGCCGCCCAACTGGACAAGGGCGTTACCCCGTTGCTCTGCTATTATGCAGATCATTATTTCCGATTGTTCCTCAGCATCAAGGACGGCGCTGGGGTCGCCGACCGTTCGCTGGAGCAGCTGGGAATGATGTCCTACGATCGGGACACCGGGGAGAGAAAGATCGGCGAAGGGAAGATGGGGCCGATGTGGCTCGGTCCGCTCATGGACCATGAGGCCGTGAACGAGGCGGAGGTCCCGGAAGGATTGGCCTGCGCCGAGCGCACCAAGCAGCACTTCGATATCTGGAAGGAGGAACTGGACGTGCCGTTCTACTATGAGACGAACGAGATCGCCTCCATGCTGAAACTGTCGCCGCCGGGAAGGGACGAACTGCTGGCGGCCATGGGCGGCATAGGCAAGGTCTCCCGGACCAACTTCTCGCCCACCGGGTTCCGCACCGACCGTCCTTTGGAGGAAGTGCTGGAAACGTTCAGGTCCATCTGTTGACGATCAGAAGTTCCACCTGCGATTGGCGATCAGCAGCACCAGATAGGTGAACGTCAGGCCGAGGACCACGGCGGGGATGGTGGATATGCCGCCGAAGAAAGAGTCCCAGGCCAGCAGTACCAATCCCCAGGCCAGTAAGGAGATGGTGGAGGTGACGGCGTTGCTCGTGTTGCTCAAGGAGCCCGAGGCCATCCTTGTCTCGAAGCGCATGATGTACCTACCTACGAACTGGAACGTGAACAAAGGACCGATGGCCACCCACCCGAAGAGAGGGGAGGAGAATAGATCGCTCGTCTCCTGATCATGCACCGCCATGGACATCAGTATGCTCACGCCTATGAACCAGATCACCCAAATGATCGCTCCGACCGCGCTCGCCTCTCGCTCCTGTGGGGTGATTTTGAACCATTTGAACGCCAAGTGTCCGTTCCCTCCCTTGGTCCGAGCCCGCCCGGGTCCCCTTGTTCCAAATAATTACAGCCCTTTTCTCGGTATTAAAGGGTGATGAGAGCATTCTCATTTCGTAAGCGACATCCGGCTGGGCCAAAGCGCCGATGAAGAAGGTTTTATCTATGTTGGCCCTTTTTGCGAACCGGTGAGAAATTGCCGAGCATAGCGGTCATCGGGGCCCAATGGGGAGATGAGGGCAAGGGCAAGATCACGGATTTTGAGGCCGACAGGGCTGATATGGTGGTCCGCTATCAGGGCGGTTCCAACGCCGGACATACCATCAAGGTGGGCGAGGAAGTGTTCGCCCTTCATGTTCTTCCTTCGGGCATTGTTCGCCCGGGGGTCATCAACGTCATCGGCAACGGGGTCATCGTCGACCTCATCAGCCTGGACAAGGAGATCGCCGAGATACAGGACCGGGGGCGGTCAGTGGACGGCCTGAGGATCTCAGACCGGGCGAACATCATCCTCAATTGGCACCGTCTGCTGGACGGGGCGGAGGAGCGATTGCGCGGGAAGAAGGTCGTGGGAACGACCGGCAAGGGGATCGGCCCCTGTTACTCGGACAAGATCTCTCGTAGCGGTATTCGCATGGGCGACCTGCTGGACGCGGAGCTGTTGAAGGAGCGCCTCGACACGGTGATGCCGATGAAGCTCAAGACAATGGAGATGCTGGAGGTGCGGCTGGCCCAGACCAAGGACGAGCTGCTCTCCGATCTCCTCACCTACGGCAAGAAGTATGGAAGATATATCACCGACACCTCGGTGCTGGTGAACGATGCTTTGGACCACGGAAAGAACGTTCTGTTCGAGGGGGCCCAGGGCACTATGCTGGACATCGATCACGGCACCTATCCTTTCGTCACTTCCTCCAACTGCGTCGCTGGCGCGATCTGCACCGGTGCGGGTGTGGGACCGAAGAGGGTGGACGAGATCATGGGGATACTGAAGGCCTACACCACCCGAGTGGGCGCTGGCCCTTTCCCTACGGAGTTGAACGACGCCACCGGTGAGCTGCTGATGAACGTCGGCGGAGAGTTCGGAACGACCACGGGACGTCCCCGCAGATGCGGCTGGTTGGACCTGCTCATCGTGGAGCACGCCGCCCGGTTGAACGGATTGACACAGTTCGCCGTCACCAAGCTGGACGTGCTCAATGATATGAAGAAGCTCAAGGTCGCCACGGCCTATGAGATCGACGGCAAGCACGTGGAGCACGTTCCAGGAAATTTCATGAAGCTTGAAAGGGCCGTCCCCGTCTACGAGGAACTGGACGGTTGGCAGGGCTGGAAGGCCGAGGAGACCATGGAGATCGTGCGCGGGGGTTACGATGCCCTTCCAAAGGAGATGCGCCAGTACATAGGTTATATCGAGGACAGGTCCAAGGTCCCGGTCAAGATCATCAGTATCGGAAAGGGCCGTGAAGAGACCATAAGACGGTAGGTTCTCCGATGTCGTAGGCTTTGGGAGCTTTCTGAATAGACCATGTCCTGATGCTTCACTGATCTTTTACCCATTTCAAGATGACGGGGTCGTTCCTGGGCGTAGCAGTTCCGTCAGCCTTCTTTGGGTATCCGAAGATCAGGGGGCGATCAACCTGTGACCTTCTGGCATCTCTAGGTCCTTTAGGACCCCGGGGTCCTAACCTAGGGATGAGGCGAGATCTATCCAGCAACTTTTAATTCCTAGAGAATGGGCGGTGAGCATCATGTTACCGGCGCATAATACGCCGTTCTGAGCATGATCAACGGAATGGACATACCCTACTGGCCAAAGAAATGGAGGGTCCCTCATTGGGCGTTTAACATCGGAACTTTGGCGCCATTGTTCATCACAATGTTGATCGGGATAGGACCTGACGATCGATCGACAGTTCCCGGTCGATGGAACATGTTATAAAAATGAATGGAAGAGGTTTGTTCTAAAGATGGTTGGCGTACCTCACTTCACCAGACCCATGCGGAGCATGCCTGCGAAGAGCATGCCGAGGCCAGCGGCTGTGATCAAACCGCCTTGCATCCCGATGGTGTCGCCGAAGGTGGCGGCCAGTCCCCAGAGGATGAAGACGATACCGAACACCAGCACCAGCATGTCCATGACCTGACCTAAGGCCTTCATCATGGCCGGCATAACGACCATGACCACAGCGAGAACGCCCACGACCAAGGCTGCGAACCCCAGGAGCACCGGTGCGAACTGCACAGGTCCCCACCAGGTCAGGGCATCCAGGTTCTGGAATCCCGCGGCCACCAAGAGGAGCGCGGAGATGATGAACAGGCTGTCGGTCAGGTCGATCTTGCGTACGGTCGGCACCCTCTGCTGTGATGGCATTGGCGGCTGCTGCTGATAGTACCCGCCCTGAGGCGGACCGAACTGCTGTGGCTGCCCTCCATATTGCTGGGGGGGCTGCTGATATTGCCCCTGGGGCGGTTGCTGATTCTGATCAGGGTACTGTTGATATTGCTGAGGGGGCTGCTGGTACCCTGGCTGTACCAGGGAAGCGCCACACTTCGGACAATTGGAACTGTTGTCCATGATGTAGTCCATTCCACAATTGTTACATCTCATGATCTATCCTCATTTTCAAACGGATAAGAATTGTGATTTAATAATGATTGCTGGCAATGGCTCTTATCTTGATAGACCCTGTATTCACATATCTCACCAGTGGGTGGTCGCACCATACAAATATGGCCATCCACATCGGGTTTTTACAATGGAACTGGGTCTTAAGACGGACATCTGCGTAGAAAATGTGTCCAAAGAACTGAAGTATCATGGTGGCAAGTGGGCGACCGCCCATGGCTCATATTTCTCCGACCTGATCAAGGCCGCCCCCATGTTGGACGCGGCCCATTCGACCGCTGAACGCTGTCGCCCGGAGGTCATCGCCGATATAGGCGGAGGGACAGGTTTCCTACTAAGGCATCTCGGGGACCGTTTGAACGGTCTCCGGCCACGCCTGGTCAATGTGGACATTTCGGACGAGCAGCTCCAAGTTTGCAGGGAACGAGGGCTGGACACTTTATTCTGCTCCGCCCTGGACCTGCGACGCGAGATGCTCCTGGGCGAAGTGGAACGGCTCATGCTGATCTCACGTTCGGTCCTGCATTATTTCGGCAGGGAGGGGCAGGACCGCTTCCTCTCCTCGCTGCGATCGGTCATGGAGGAAGGGGAGATGCTGGTGCATCAGCCTGCATGCTTCGCCTCGAAGGAGGAGAAGGAATGCATGAACGAGCTCTATCCCATGATGGGCGTGGACAAGTTCTACATGACGCCGGATGAACTGCGTGCGGCGCACGAGCGCAACGGATGGAAGGTGGTGGAGATATTGAACGCGCCTTCCCTGGACCTATGCTCCGAGGACCTTGCCGAACGCTATGCCCTGGGGAACACCGATCTGGAAAGGTTGTGCGGCACTCTGCGCAGATACGGATTGGACCGTGGGACCTTCGAGGTCGGCGACAAACGCTTCCGCGGTCCCTTCACATACCGCATCGTCATAGCCAAGGCCAATTGATACGATCTTTGACACCATCCCTATGGCAGTGTGGCCTTGTCGAACGCCTTGGTGTCGCCCAAAGGCTTCGTGGCATCGATCGCCAACTTAGACGTCGTACCTTCGGCGCTGGGGTCGAGCGAGGAACCGGCGGCGTTATTGATGACCAATAGTCCGCGTGACGCCTGGAAGCGGCTCGCTACCGCCCATTCCACCTGTCGATCGTCGTAGATATCGATGTCCTGATCGACGACGATGACCTGCTTCATGGACGGGTGTCCAGTGAACGCGGCCATGGCGGCGTTCATGGCGTCGCCCTCCTTGTTCTTGGTGATGGAGATGACCCCGTTTAGCCAGCAGCACCCTCCTTCGGTAAGGCGTACGGCGTGTATCCTTGGCACCACCTGCCTCACGGTCTTGAAGATGACCGGTTCGCGGGGCAATCCCATCAACAGATAATGCTCCAATCCTCCTGGGAGTATGAGATGCAGGACCGCGTCCTTCCTCTGGTAGAGGCGGTCCACCTGGAACACCGGCTGTGTGCGGACGATGTCGTAGGTGCCGGTTATGTCAACGAACGGTCCCTCGTCCACCATCTCGGAGGTGAGGCGTCCTTCCAGAACGTAGTCGGCGTCCGCGGGGACCGGGATTCCGGTCTTGGTGCGTCGGACCTTCAATCCCTCCTTGAGGCCGATGAAGCGTAAAGCGCTGGCGATCTCCAGCTCGTTCATCTCGAAATCGGTGGAGGTAGCTCCGGCCAACAGGACCGAGGGGCAGGTGCCAATGACGAAGGCCACTTTCAGCTCCTCACCCTTCTCCTTGGCCAGCTTGTGCATGGTGAAAAGATGACGGGGGACCAGTCGAATGGCGAACTTGTTACCTTCCATCAGCATCAGGCGGTGGAAGGAGATGTTCAGCTTGCCTTCGAACTCGGCGATAGCTACACCGGCGGTGACGTACCTTCCGCCATCCTCCGGGAAATATTTGGGGATGGGCAGGTCCATCAGGTCGAACTTCTCTTTGACGATGTCCTCGAAACCGGCCTTCTTGACCTCTTCCACTGGCCGCGGGGATGCTAATGCTTGCAGGAGCGCCTTGGTAAGACCGCCCTTCTTCAGCCCCAGCGCATCGGTCACCCGGTCCCGGTCGCTCCATAGATTGCCGGCGGCCATTCGCCCGTTCAGGTCCTTGAAGAGCACCGGGGAGCGCTGCTCCTCCATGAGGATGCGGGTCGGCTCGATCTCCAGCGGCACGGTACGGTCGATGGTCCTGACCCCGACCATCCGGTCCAGGAGATTTTGGATCGCCATGGGCGTGAATTACCGTACCACGATATAACCAATGCGCCCCAGGGTCGCAACGAAAGTTAAAAAATAGAAGGGGGATATCGGCGAACGATGACAGAGAACGACCTGGAGATGACCGTCAGGAAGTACGCCCTGCAGAACGCGGTGTTATACGCTGGAAAGGCCAACCCCAAAGCGGTTCAGGGAAAGGTACTGGCCGAATCTCCCGAATACCGTTCTCGCGTCAAGGAGGTGCTGCCTCTGATCGCCTCCATCGTGGAACAGGTCAATTCCATGACCCCGGAGGCTCAGCACATCGAACTGGAGGGTATCGATTCCTCCCTGCTGGTACGGGAGAAGAGCGAGAGGCGTGTCGGTCTGCCGCCTTTGCCCAACGCCGTTCAGGGGAAGGTCGTCATGCGCTTCGCCCCCGGTCCTTCCGGCCCTTTGCACCTGGGCCACACCCGCGTCGCCATACTCAACGATGATTATTGCCGGACATACGACGGAAAGTTCATCAACCGCATCGAGGACACCAATCCGGAAAAGATCGATCCTGACGCTTACGACATGATACCTGAGGACCTGGAATGGCTGGGCGTCAAGGTCCATCAGACCGTGGTCCAGAGCGACCGGTTCGAACTATACTACGATGTCGCCCGGCAGATCATCGAGCTGGGGAAGGCCTACGTGTGCACCTGTTCGGCGGAGGAGTGGAGAGGGCTCAAGGAGAAGTGCCTGCCCTGCCCGCATCACGAAGAGGACGTCGCGACGACCATGGAGAAGTTCGAGAAGATGCTGGCCGGACATTACGAAGAGGGGAAGGCCATCCTGGTCATCAAGACCGACCTCAAGCATCCGAACCCGGCGATACGTGATTTCGTCGGATTCCGCATCGTGACCTCCAAACCTCATCCGCTGAAGGGAAGCAAGTACTGCGTCTACCCCATGATGAACTTCTCCGTGGCCACGGACGATCATCTTCTCGGTCTCACCCACGTGCTCCGCGGCAAGGACCATTTGAACAACACCCTGCGGCAGGCGTACATGTTCAACTACCTGGGTTGGGAGAAGCCCCACTACACCCACTACGGGCTGGTCTCCGTTCCGGACGCCATACTGAAGACCTCCACGGTCGGCATCGGCATAAGATCGGGGGAGTACAGCGGCTGGGACGACGTGCGGTTGGGAACGGTACGCGCGCTGGCAAAAAGAGGTTTCCAGGCAGAGGCCATCCGGGCCTATTGGGTCGACTGCGGGATCAAGGAGACCGACGTCGAGTTCTCTTGGGATAATATCTACGCGTACAACAAAGCGATAGTGGACAAGGTCGCGAACCGCTACTTCTTCGTTTGGGACCCTGTTCCGTTGCAGGTATGCGGAGCGCAGGAGCTGAGCGCCAAGGTGCCGCTCCATCCCGACCATCCCGAGCTGGGGATGAGGGAGTTCCACATGACCTCCCCCATCATCATCAACGTGGTGGAGAAGGACCTCCAGAACGGCATGGAGGCCGGCAGGGTACGCTTGAAGGACCTGGGCAACGTGGAGTTCCGTTCCGGCAAGGCCACCTATCTGGGGAACGACCTGTCGATATTGAAGGAAGGCGTTCGCATCATCCACTGGGTACCGGACAACTGCTACCCCGCCTCCGTGCACATGCCTACGGGAGAGGTCAAGGACGGTTTCGTCGAGGCTTTGCCAAAAAGTGAGGAGGGCAAGGTCGTGCAGTTCGAGAGGTTCGGTTTCGTCAAGGTGGAGAAGGTGGCGCCGAAGCTGGTGGCCTACTTCACGCACTGATCAGACCAGGAACGTGTTCCAGAGCAGGCTTACCGCGAAGTACATCATCACCAGGGCGCAGATGAAGCTTATGCCCCGGAACAACTTTGGTGTGACGTATCTGCGCCCATAGCCGATGAGCGCGGAATAACCAATGCCCCATATCACGGCCCCGGTGAAGTAACCTAGGTAGAAGATGACGAAGTCCATGAGCTGCGGCTCGAGGATGATCACCGCGATGGCCGAGCTGCCGATGCCGATCCAGAAGGGTATCTGAAAGGGGTTGACGAAAGATATCACGACCCCGGTCATGAAGTCCGATCTGCCTGTGAGGACCTGAGGTTCCGGCATGTCCTTCCGCCTGGCGTCCTGAAAACCGTGGTAGGCCAGGTAGATGAGTATGGTCCCGCCCAACGCTCCCAGTACGTACCGGGCGACATCGTTATCCCAGACGAACGCCAGCCCGACCAGTGCTATCACCGCCCAGGTCATGTCCCCGACTATCGAGCCGGTCTCCACCCTGAAGGCGCGGTGGAACCCGCCGGTGACACCGACGCGCAGCGCCTGGGTGTTGACCGCCCCGGGCATGCCGCAGAAGATGAGGCTTAGCACCAAGGCGGAGAAGAAGAGCACTTCGTACATCTGCCCCCAGTAATGGTTACTTCATAAATCCATTTTCCTCAGAGCAGGGACGATAGAATGAAGTGCGCCGTTCCCCCCAGCGCGAAGGCCAGGGTGATGGAGGCGAAGGTCACTTTAAGCGAATCCTTCAGCCCGTACTCCCTTATCATCACGGCCAGGGCCGACATGCAGGGCATGAAGGTGGCCATTATCAAAGCGAAGACGAAGAGCTGTTCCACGGTCATCACCGATGCCAGATCCGCTGTGCCGAAGAGCACGATGAGCAGTTGAAAGGACATTTCCTTCCTCAATATGCCGAATATCAGGGCGATGATGATGATCGCGGGCAGACCTAGGAATCCCACGGTGAAGAAGGACAGAGGGTCCACGATCGATTGCAGGATGCCGTAGGCCGAAAGCAGTTCCAACGCGATGGAACCGACCAGCAGTATGGGGAAGGCGATGAAGAAGAACTCCTTGAGCCTCATGATGGTCTTCCGAGCCACGTTCTTTGCCAGGGGCATCGCCAGGTCGGGTATCTCGATCATCAGGCTGCTTGGTTCGAACTTGATGGCCCTGTGCAGGAGCAGCGCCAGTAAAAGCACCAATGCCAGAAGGATGAGGAGTATCGTCATCACGTAGATGAAACCGCCATAGTTGCCCACCGTTCCGACGATGACCGCCATCTGTGCCGAGCAGGGAACGGCCATGACGATTATGGTGGCGATGATCAATTTCTCCCGGTGGGACTCTATGACCCTGGTGGCCAGTATTGCCGGCACGTTGCAGCCCATACCCACCAGCATGGGGATGATCGCCTGACCGTGCAGACCGATCTTGTGCATGACGCTGTCCAGGAGCACCACCACCCGGGGAAGGTACCCGGAATCCTCCAGCAACGCCAGGATCAGGTAGAACAGCAGTATGTACGGTATTACGATGGCCAGGATCGCCTGGATGCTGAGGTCCAGACCGGACGCTATCGCCGGTCCGAAGTCCCCGCCGATGGTCTGCCCCATTTCGATGAAGAAGTTGCCCACCAGGTCGGCGTACAATGAGAGCAGGTTCGCCTCCAGCCACGCCCCCAACAGAATGATGGTCAGCAGCACCCCGGCCAGAACACACAATAGGATAGGTATGCCAGTGGCCGGACGCAAGGTCAGGTCGGAAAGCCTCTGCCCCCGAGTACGAGGTTGCGGCCTGGAGGTCACCACCTGAGATATTATTCGACCGGCCTCGCCGTAGCGATCGCGGTTGATGTGCACCTCCATGTCCTCGTTGTGCTCGGCCTTGAACTCCTCCCGTAGGCGCTTGACCTTGGAGCGCGTGTCCGGGGTGATGCCCTCGGTGAAGTTGCCATCCCCCTCCAGCAATTTGATGAACGCCCCCCGGGGAGGGTATTTCAGCTTTACTTCGCCCATCCCTCGGATGAGCACTTCAAGGTAGGCCTCGATATGCGAATCGTAGCGGACCCGGAAGTCGGTCGGTCCTTTAACATAGCCGCCGATGGTCTTCAACAGTTCGTCGATGCCTTCCCCCGTAACGGCCACGGTGGGCACCACCGGGACGCCCAGTGCTCTTGACAGGGCAGGAACGTCAATATCGCCCCGTTTTCGGGCCACGTCCATCATATTGAGCGCCACCACCACGGGAAAGCCCAGCTCGATGAGCTGAGCGATGAGTACCAGGGACGGTTCCAGACGGGTGGCGTCGGCCACCACCAGCACCAGGTCCGGGTCGGACTCGAAGAGCATGCGCGAGGCCACTATCTGGTCCTCCGCTCCGGCGCTCAAGGAGTACAGACCGGGGAGGTCCACCACGGTGACGTTGCTTCCTTCGATCTTCACCTCCCCCTTGAGAAATTCCACGGTGGTGCCGGGATAGTTGGAAGAGATCGCGCCGATCCCGGTGAGCCTATTGAAAACGACGCTCTTTCCTACATTAGGGTTGCCAACCAGTAGGATCTCCAAGTTCCATCACCGTCCGCGGCGGCAGCGTCGTTTGCCGCATCCGGGCTGGACATGCACATAGACCAGATCGGCGTAGTCCTTGGCCAAGGCGACGCGGGAATCCCCCACCTTGACCAGCACCGGTCCGTTCCTGGGCAGCCTCTCTTCTATGGAAAGGCATCGGTTGGGCACGAAGCCCATGGCGATTATGCGGCGGATCTTACTGGAATCGTCGCAACGCAGGTGAGAGATCACGCCTTCGGAACCCTCCGCCAGGTCGCTCAGGGCCACCGATTCCTTCTGGGGCCGCACCTTGCATATCTGGTCCATGGCCGGTATCGGGTCACCGTCCGGGCAGGTCGTGGGATGGTTCATGATCTCGGAGATGCGCTGCTCGCTCTCCTCCGACAACATATGTTCCAAACGGCAGGCTTCCTCATGGCTCTTCTCCTTGTCGATGCCCAGAATGTCCACCAGGAACCTTTCCAGCAGGCGGTGGCGCCGCTTGATGGTAGAACCGATGCGCCGTCCCTCCTCGGTCAGCGTGACGCCCTTGTACTTCTCGTAGACGATGTAGCCGGAAGCGTCCAACCGCTGCATCATCTCGGTTACGCTGGCGGGTGAGAACTTCATGCGCTTCGCTATATCGGTCGTGCGGGCGGAAGTGCCATCCTGGGTGAGCTCCCATATGCACTCCAGGTACTCCTCGACGTTCTCGCTCACCATGATTTTGGGTCACCTAATTGGAAATATATAACTTTTTTTACACTACCTAAATGTAGCCAATGCTAGTTAATTATGCCTTACCTAAAAAATCATAGGTCTCTGAAAGGTACGATATCGCAGCAGGTGCATTCGTGGCACATGGTGCCATAGGTCCGAGTGCTCAGACCGTTCAGGGAGAGGATCATCTTTACCTCCTGGGACAGGTGGACCAAGCGTTCTGGCGTCACCTCGGTGAGCTTTCCCAACGCTCTTTCCAAAGCGGGACGGTTGGTGGGGTTGATCTTCAGCGCCCTGATGGTCGGCACCACGCCCATTCCCGCCAAGGTCATCACCCCTTCCAGCACGTTACGGTCCGTCTCCCCCATGCCGATGATGATATTGGAGGTGACCTTTCCACGACCGAACACCTGCACCGCATGGCGCAGGAACTCCAATTGCCTACCAAGCTCCAGCTTGGGGCAGGCCATGGCGATTATCCGGGGATCATAGCTCTCGATGTTGATCTTGATCTCGTCCGCGCCTGCTTCCTTGAGGCGGTCGATGTCCTCGAAAGATTCCACGTAAGGTTCCACGCCGATGGGGATTTCCGGCAGTGCCGTTCGCACTTTTCCTATGACGTATACCATGCGGTCTATCGTCTGGCGTATGGAGCCGACCACCGCGGAGGTGAAGGCCACGCCCTTCATTCCGCCTCTGCCTTCAGCCTCGAGTATGAGCTCCACCACCCGGTCCGGGTCCAGGTCCTTGGTGACATCCTTGCTGAGCTTCTTGGAAGTGCAGAAGATGCAATCGAAAATGCATTCCTGGCCGAGATTGAAGAAGGCCTGCTCCGGGGAATGATACAGTATTGGCTTCAGCTCCAGGCGCTCGATGAAAGGCTTTCCTTTCCTCAGGAGAGAATAGGTTTCCGGCCCCTCGACCAGCTCGAAATCCCCGTCCTCGCGGGATATCCCTTTCTTGACCCTCAGTCCGTCGAACGATAGGACGATGGATGCGGAACCCGCGCCCGGTCCCGCCGTCGACCTGCTCAGACGGAAGGGAGGACGGAAGTCCTGAGATACCTTGACGGCTCCGCCGCAGATCAGTATCGCTTTCTTCTCTACCGCGCTCAGATCAGCTTCCATTTCGCACCGTCGGCATTGTCCTCGATCTTGATACCTGCCTCCGCCAGCCGGTCACGGATGAGGTCGGACAGATCGTACGCCTTGCGCTTGCGCAGTTCCTTGCGGATGTCGATGAGCAAGGTCATCACATCCTCCAGCTTGCTTTCGCCCTCCTTCTCCTCCGGCAGTATGTCGAAGATGGAATCCATTTCCTCCATGAAGGCCAGGATCCTCGATGCGCCATCGGCGCTGAGCTCACCGGAATCCATGAGCCGGTTCGCTTCGCGGGCCAGGTCGAAGAGGTAAGATAGCGCCCCTCGGGAATTGAGGTCGTCCTCCATCTCCGCGAGGAACCCTGTTTTGGCCTTGACCACCAGGTCTTCGGCGCCGTGAGTGCCTTTGCCCGTATAGCTTATCAATGAATCGTATGCATTGTGGATGCGCTTCAGGGAGACTGCCGCCTCGTCCAATGCGGCCTCGCTGTATACCAGAGGTCCGCGGTAATGGGTATTGAGCAGGTAGAAGCGCGCCTCCTCCGGTCTGTATTTGGCGAGAACGTCCTTGACGGAGAAGAAGTTCTTCAGTGACTTGGACATCTTGGCGTCGGCGACCTGGAGCATGCCGTTGTGCATCCAGTAGCTGGCCAGCGGCTTCTTGGTGACCGATTCCGATTGCAATATCTCGTTCTCGTGATGCGGGAAGATGAGGTCGTTGCCCCCACCGTGAATGTCTATGGTCTCACCGAGAAGCTTGCGCACCATGGCCGAGCATTCGATGTGCCAGCCCGGACGTCCTTTCCCCCAGGGGGACTGCCAGGATATCTCTCCGGGCTTCGCCGCCTTCCACAGGCAGAAGTCCATGGGGTTGCGTTTGATCTCGTCCACCTCTATGCGGGCACCGGACAACATCTCCTCCACCTTGTTCCCGGAGAGCTTGCCGTAATCGGGGACATTGCTGACGTCGAAGTAAACGCTGCCATCGGGCGTGACGTAACCAAAACCGGCCTTGATGATATCCTCCGTCATGGCGATGATCTCGGAGATGGTCTCGCTCGCTTTCGGATAGATGTCGGCGCGTTTCACCCGCAGCGCGTCGGAATCGCGGAAGAACGCTTCGATGTAGCGACGGGAGATCTCCAGGGCGTCCACGCCCTCCTCGTTCGCCCGCTTTATGATCTTATCGTCCACATCGGTGAAGTTCATTACTTGGGTGACCTGGTAGCCCCGGTATCGGAGATACCTTGAGACCATGTCGAAGACCACCATGAAACGGGCGTGCCCCATGTGCACATCGTCATAAACTGTAACGCCGCACACGTACATCTTGACCTTGCCTTCCTCCAGTGGTCGGAAATCCTGCTTGGCCTTGGCCATGGTGTTATAGATCTGCAGAGTCAATTGGTACACCCCTATTTTTCATCCTTATCGTTCAGCATCTTTTCCAAACGTTCCAAGCGGTGGTCCAGCTCGGAGATGTTGTGCGTGAGTTGCATGATGGCGTCCCGCAAAGGATCGGGAAGCTCGTCGTGGCGGAGGTCCACCTTGATGCAGGTGCCCTCTCTTTTCACCACGCGTCCTGGCACACCGACCACGGTGGAATTGTGAGGGACGTCCTTGATGACGACGGACCCAGCGCCTATCTTCACGTTCTCGCCGATCATAATGTTGCCTAGGACCACAGCTCCGGCGCCGATGGTAACATTGTCGCCTATGGTAGGATGACGCTTGCCCTTGCTGGTGCTCACGCCGCCTAACGTAACGCCCTGGAACATGGAAACGTTGTCACCGATGATGGTCGTCTCCCCGATGACCACGCCCACGGCATGATCGATGAAGAAACCCTTCCCTATGATAGCACCGGGGTGAATGTCCGCACCGGTGAGGAAGCGGCCGAAGTAGTTGATCGCCCGAGCCAGTTTCACGTTCCCTTTGACGAACTGACGGTGGGAGATACGTTGGAGTATGATGGCGTGCAGCCCGGGGCTGAAGTAGAACGCTTCATTGAACGATTTGGCCGCTGGATCGCGCTCCAGGACGGTGTTCACGTCATCCTTCCAGTTCATAGCTTCACTCTCGAAACAACGCAGTGCTCATATATCTTTCTGAGGAGTCTGGTAGTAGGACGACCACCTTTTTTCCCCGACCCAGTTCCTTGGCCATTTGCAGACCTGCCCAGAGCGCGGCCCCGGACGATATGCCGGCCATGATCCCCTCCTTGGTGGAGAGCGCCTTGGCGGTCTCGATGGCATCCTCGTCGGTGACGGTGATGATGCGGTCCACCAGCTTCATGTCCAGGACCTTAGGGACGAAACCGGCCCCGATGCCTTGTATGCCATGAGCTCCCGGGCTTCCCCCGGACAGTACCGGGGAACCGGCCGGTTCCACACCGACCACCATTACCCGCTTCCTCTCCCTCAAGTACTTGGCCACCCCGGTGATGGTGCCGCCCGTACCTATTCCGGCCACGAAGGCATCGATGGAGGGCAGGTCCCTGTATATCTCCGGACCGGTGTTCAGATAATGAGCCTCGGGGTTAGCGGGGTTCTCGAACTGATTGGGCATGCAGTATGAACCGGAGGAGCACATGTTCTTGGCGAAGGCCACCGCCCCGGCCATGCCCTCCTTCGCCGGCGTTAGAATCACTTCCGCCCCCAGGGCCCTGAGCAGCTTGACGCGCTCCACGCTCATGTCCTCGGGCATGGTCAGAACGATCTGGTAGCCTTTGGCGGCGCATACCATCGCCAGACCGATGCCGGTGTTTCCGGAGGTGGGTTCGACCACCTTCATTTTCTTGGTCAATAGTCCCGCCCTCTCGGCCTTCTCGATCATGTGAAGGGCGACCCGGTCCTTGACCGAACCTCCAGGATTGCAGCCTTCCAACTTCACATAGACCTCAGCTATCGATGATGGTACGATGTGATTGAGGCGCACCAGTGGGGTGCGCCCGATGGTACTTGTTACGCTATTGTGCAACATCCTGTTCAGCGACGGTGCGATATGTACTATTGGCGTTAAAAGTGTGTGGTCATCGCGAAAGAGAAAAATACTTTCTGCTCCCTCGGCACGATATTATCATGGAAACTTTGGATGCCATCAAGACCCGGAAGAGCGTGCGGCGATTTCAGGACCGGCCGGTGGAAAGGGAGAAGATGAACGCCTTGCTGGAAGCGGCCGTTCAAGCTCCGTCCTGGACGAACAATCAGTGCTGGCGTTTCATAGTGGTGACGGAGAAGGAGACCATAGAAAAATTGACCAAGGCCAATTCCAACTTCAATTCCTGGCTCAAGGACGCGCCGGTGGTGATCGTGGCCTGCGCCGATCCCAAGGATAGCGGGGATTGGAACGGTCTGCAATATTTCATGATGGACGTTTCCTTGGCCATGCACAACCTGGTGCTGATGGCCACGGACATGGGCCTGGGAACGTGCTACCTGGGCGCCTACGACGAGATGAAGGTCAAGGAGATCCTGGGAGTACCTGACAATATCAGGGTGGCGGCGATGTCCCCTCTGGGATATCCGTTGGACAAGAAGACATTGAGGGACAAGATGAAGGGCGCCATCCTCAGAAGTTCGAACAGGGAACCGATAGAAAAGGTGTCTCACTGGGAAAAATGGTGATCGGACCATAGCGATCTGTAAGATCGTTATGATTAGATAGAAGAAGTATTTTTGATCATCATCCTTATACAATATTAATCATTAAATCAATGTTAAGTTCGTATTTTTCCAACATGAAGGAGATCGAGGGCGCGGTCATGAAAAATACGCCAGTAGATGAGGCCTTTTGAGTGATGAAACTGAAATAAAGTGTGTTTAAAAGGTTTGAAAGTGGTTTGGCGAAGAGTGTTCCATCAATTCTTCTTGTAGTTCTTCACCGTGCTGGTCATAGCTATGAGGTTCTTGGACGAAACCTCAGGCGGGATGGCGCAGCCAGGCTGGATCATACGGTAGCCGGCGTCAATGTAGCGCTTGGTCGCCTCCACTACTTCCTCCTCGGTGCCCATCATCAACGGTTTGATGGGGCCCACACTGCCGACCATGGCCACCTTGCCCTGCACGCGTTTCATCGCTTCAAAGGGATCGACCTTCTCCTCTACGGAAAGGCTGTTCGCTCCCGATTGCGCCATGAGGTACAGCTGCTCGGTGGTATCGCCGCATATGTGCAATTGCACCCTGGTCCCAGTGGACCTTATCGCCTTGATCTCCTTTTGCACATAGGGCAGCGAGAACTCAGCGAACATATCTGGGGAAACTAGATCACCGGAGGCGGTCGGTTCGCCAGGACCGAAAACATCCGCGTCGTTGATCCCAGCTTCCATCTCTAGCTTGTAAGCCTGCGCGTCATATTCGGCTACGAACTTCAAGAGACGGTGTACTTCCTCAGGTTCGATGGCGATGTTCAACATCAGGTTCTCAGTACCCACAAGGTGTCCAGCGGTGGTCAACGGACCCCAGCTGGTCACCCCGGTGACGGCTCCGTCCTTCCCTGCCAGCTGTCGGGCGTACTTGAAACCTTCCAAACTCCTGATGACATTGGGGTCTTTCAGGTACTTGTCCATGTCCGGCATGGTGTACTCACCGCCGAACTCCAAGGGGCTCTTCTGACAGTACGGAATTGGCACGTTGTAGTTGATCGTCGCCCCCATGGCCTCTAGGTGCGTCCATATCAGGAAAAGATTGAGGTCTTCGAACCCCAACTTGTCGTGTACGTACTTTCCTAGATTCGCCATGTCCTTCCCGCTCTGGAACATGGTAGCTGGGTTGATCCCAGTTCCCATTATTGCCTCCACGGTAATGATCCCGAATCCAGTTACCGCCGGACGGTCCATCGGTTGTAGATCGAGTGCGGCATGTATTCTTTCCCTTTCTGTAAACATTCAGATTCCTCCATTTTAATGAAAGATGTTTGGAAGAGGTTTATGCGGGGATCTTCTATGGGAGAGATTCGCATCAATATTATGAGAACGTCCAGGGAATTCGTTGATCAATATAGTGCCTCCCCTGGATCGTGCTCTGACCACGTTCTGCATCTCCATATCTTTTCATTTTACTTCTTTAAAAATATCGGCCAGGTCATCTTGCCCGTTGTACCGTTCACGGTCAACGCAGCCCCGAGATACAGGGATAGGAAGGCCAGTATCATCAGGAAGAATCCGGCTACGTAGTTCATCATCTCTCCAGGGAATATGTTGCTCAGTCCTACCAAGGTCAATGCGATCGATGCAGAGAAGGCCACGGCGGTCAAGAGCCTTACCGGCATATAGGTCGTGACTATTCCGGCCACTCCCAGGAACAGACCTACGATCATCACGAATATTCCAGCCTCGTTTCCGCTCACCGGTGGAGCCAATCCTAAGATTGGCAGCCAGTTGAGCAGGGGGAAGGCCATCGCGAATATGCCAACGGGTCCAAAGACGAACGTTCCGAAAACACTTCCTTTAGCGAAGGATACCGCAGTGACCATCATCATGACGATACCGCCTATGAATGTCAATGCCAATACCGCAGACCCCAATGGATAGAGTCCAAAGAATGCCAGGGCCATGACCAAAGGCACCCACCCCAGGATGACGGATCCCAGGGCGTCCCCTCCGCACATTTCGCTTTTCACGCAAACATTATAATCCTTGCTATTTTCCTCCACGTTTACCCTCCTAAGACGTTGATATTGGGATTGTCCCAAATAATTAGTATACATTTAGTATACAAATAGTTATCGAACAGTCTACAATAGGGTATCACCGTGGTATATTTACAGGACGATTATTTTCCCTTTCCTCTATCCCTTCCAGATAGTTTCTAAGGGCGGCCACCATAAATTCCGATCGGGACCTGTAGAGTTCCTTTTGAACCAAATCATCGATCTTGGCGACTATACCCTGCGGAACTCTAGCGTTAATGATGATGGATTCCTTTTTCTTGTGGTAGACATCTACTATCGATGTCCGGTGTTCGTTCGATTCTTCTTGCATCGTTTTGCTATACGCTTGTTCATTATTTGTATACTTTTTGATGGAGATGAATCTCCAATACGGGATTGATTTGATGAGCGGGCATTCTCTTGCGATTTCTATTGGAAAATGTTAAATTTTCCCACCCTCTTCCGATGTTTTCAATATGGTAGAACCTCATGAACATCCCTAATCGAGGCAAGGAGCGCATATTTTCCTGTATTAACGGAGAGGACCCCGACCAAATTCCGATCCTAGCTCCTTATTCAGGGCATTTCTTTTGTGCCCATTCGCACCTAAAAACCCCAAATCTTTACTCTTCCATCGACAAGCTTGTAGAGAATCAGATTGCATTGACCAAAATGTGTGGGTTCGATGGAATCGAGGGGATCTTCGATTTTCTGTTGCTGACGGAGGCATGTGGTTCCAAGGTAGAGATGCGAGATTACGGACCTTTGGCAGTTACCGAACCGATCTTCTCGAGCGTGGAGAACTTCGATTTGTTAGAATACCCTAATTTGACCGATTTCGATCGTCATAATAATTCCATGAAACTCTTAGACGGCATCATCAATAATGCTGGACATGACCTGTTCGTCTATTGCACGATTTGCGGTCCGTTGACCTTGGCGGGTGAACTGAGAGGGCTGCCCTCACTATTTTTCGACATGATAGTTGAGCCTGGTTTCGTTGATAAGGTAGTCAGGTTCTCAGAAAGTTTGATCAAAGAACTGGTCGATGAGATTCTCCAATATGAGATCGATGGAGTATTCATTGTCGATCCAACCGCCTCAGGCGAATTGACCAACGAGGACCAATACCTGAGGTTTGAACTACGGCCCGTTAGTCAGGTGATCTCGCAAATAAAAACTAACCACAAAGTATCATCGTTGCATATGTGCGGCAGGTCCACAAAACAATTTGAATCGTTAATATCCACTAACGTCGACATACTCAACGTAGACACCCCGGTCAAGATGGCCGCATTGGCCAAGAAACTGCCTGGAAAGACCGTCCTAGGTAATCTTGACCCGTCCGGTTCATTGACCCATGGGGGGAAAGAGCAGATCCTCCATGATTGTCTCAGATGCTTGAATGAAATGAATGGCTACCGCTACATACTGGGCACCGGTTGTGGATTGATACCCGAGACCAATTTTGACAACCTACTTATGCTTCAAGAAGCACGAGATGATTTTGTTAAGTATCGTACCTAACCGAATAAATAGATCCCAAGGGATTAAAAAATAAAATGGAGCTGGGACCGAGATTTGAACTCGGGTGTGCGGATTACCGCCTTGTGGACTGCAGTCCGCCACATGGCCGCTCTGTCATCCCAGCCTTAAAAGGTTGATTCTGTAACCCGTATAATTAGCTTTTTGTCCTGGCCTGCCACCCTGTATCGAGATTATTGAGGAATGTGGTTTACTGGATACCTGAAATGGACACAGCGATTCGATTAAATACGCCTGGTACCTAAATGCCGGTCGTGTCAATGCTCCCCGATCACTGCAAGGACGTCTCCATGCGCCAAGTGGACTTCCCTCTCACTCGCGAGAACATCATGAAGGAGTTCCAGGGCAAGATCGCCTACACTCGCACCGATTTCATGGTCCTGCGCCACGGCGATGAGACCGCCACCGTCCGGGTCATCAAGAAGAACGGCAAGGACCTGTTCCGATCGATCACCGATCTGGAGATCATTTCCTTGCCGGAGGATACGGTCTTCGTTCACGATGAGGAGATCGACGTCCTCAACGTCTCTCAGCTGGCCCGACTGGTGAGAAAGAACGACGGAAGGACCGTGGTGGTCTACGGCATGTTCTCCCACGTCTCATTCCTGAAGACCGATCATATCCTGGACCTCCGCGTATTGGACGTGGTTCCGCCGACGCCCTCCAAGCTGGCGGTCCTTGTGGAGAGGGCGCTGTCCTCCGGTCACATCGAGAAGCCGATCGTCCCGCACTTCGTGGACATCGACATCATGGAGAAGGAGCGGCAGGTGAAGACCCCGGGGGTCATCTTCCCCTGCAGGGCCTCCGGACTTACATCGGAGAAGAAGATGTTCTTCCTGGACGAGACACCGGAGATCGACGTGGAATCGACCCTCATAGGCTGCGACCTGTCCAAGCGCATCTTCGCCCACATCTACCGCAGACCGGTGGAGAGCCTGGACATCTGCCCCCAGAACCTGGCCCCCAAGGACGACATGCCCACCATAGTCAAATGCTGCAAGGTGAAGGAAGGGTGCGCCATCGAAGGGAACGTGGCCTCCGTGCCCTGGGGCGCCACCATGCTAGACGTGGTCAAGGCGCTTCAGGCGCTTTTCCCCTGATATCATTTCTGCGACAAGGACCTGGCCTTGGCCATGGCGGAAAAACCTTCTTCGGTGTTGCCCAGCTTGCATTGCGCCTCCCCTAGAATATACCAGGCGTCCGGATCGTCGGGCAACTGTCTCAATTGTCTCTCGGCCATCCTCCTGGCCCTCTCGTTGTTGCCGGCGCGCAGGGCGTTCCTGGCCTTGTCCATGTAGCCCAGTTTGGACTGTATCCGTTCGTACATGGCCTGCTCGGCCTCTTCGATGAAAACGGTAAGAGCGTTCACGGTGAGCCAGGGGTAGCGGGATGCCAATAGCTTCTTCAGCTTCTCCGCCTCCTCCGGCCTCATGCGGAAGGTGCTTCCCTCGTACGCCGACAGGGGAACGTTCACCCGCAGGTGCCCGTGGAACACCTCGATGAAATTGGGATTCTCGTTCTCCTTCACAACTTCCTTTTTCTTCTTTGCCACTCCGCTGGCAAATACCGTCCCTTTTAAAAACCTGCCGATGATGAGCCCTCGGATCCCGATCGGCGTCCCATGGAAAGCATTTTTAAGGTACCAGGGGTTCCAGACATCATGTACGAAGTGGCCCTCAGCCCCTACAATCCCAAACTGGAGGTGGGGGAGGTCATCGTTTACGATTCTACCTTGCGTGATGGAGAACAGACACCGGGCATATGCTTCAGCCTGGAGCAGAAGGTGGCGATAGCCCGGAAGCTTGATGAGATGCGAGTGCCGCAGATCGAGGCCGGCTTCCCCGCCGTTTCGGAGCGGGAGCAGGCCTCTGTGAAAGCGATCTGCGACCAGAAGCTGGACGCGGACATACTGGTGCTCTCACGCATAATCAAGGGGGACATCGACGCCTCCATCGACGCCGGGGTGGACATGGTGCTTCTGTTCATCGCCACCTCCGACATTCACATTCAATACAAGTTCAAGAAGGACCGGCAGTTCGTCCTGGACAAGGTGGTGGAGGGCGTGGAGTACGCCAAGTCACGCGGCGTGGGCGTGAGCCTAAGCGCCGAAGACACCACCAGAACGGACCTGGACTTCCTTCTCCAGGTATATCGAGCGGCGGAGGAGGCCGGAGCGGACCGCATCGGGGTGACCGACACCCTGGGCTGCGCCTCCCCGGAAGCGATATCATTCCTGGTCGGCAAGGCCAAGGAGACCGTGAAGATCCCCATATCATTGCACCTGCACAACGACTACGGTTTGGCGCTGGCCAACGCCATAGCCGGGGTGAAGGCTGGGGCTACCGCCATAACCACCACGGTCAATGGCATAGGCGAACGCTGCGGCAACGTTCCGCTGGAACAGTTCGTGGCCGCCATGAAGTTCATCTACGGCAAGGACCTGGGCATCGACTGCACCAAGCTGAAGGAGGTCTCCGATCTGGTGGAATCGTTCTCCGGGCTCTGTAAACCGGTCAACCAACCGATCGTCGGTCATAACGCCTTCTCGCATGAGTCGGGGATACATGTCGCCGCCGTTCTATGTTGCCCGCTCACCTACGAGAGCATCCCCCCGGAGCTGGTGGGAAATCAACGCCACATCCTGATGGGCAAGCACACCGGCATCAATTACGTGCGCAAGCGGGTGGACGACCTCGGGCTGATGGCCACGGACGAGCAGCTGGCCGAGATACTTGATAAGGTAAAGGTACTGGGCGAGAAGAAAGGAAGGGTTAACGACCACGAGTTCCGGGAGATCGCCTCCCTGATAGTACGCTCGGTGTTCACAACCTGACGCGGCGGCCGCATTCGTCGCGGCGCTGCTTCCCGAACTCCTTCAACCCTTTCAGCTCCTCACCGCTGAACACCGGCCCTTCCTTGCAGACGCGCATTCCGTCCAGGGCGCAGGACCCGCACAGACCGGCGCCGCATTTCATGTAGCGTTCCAGGGACATCTGGCAAGGGATGTTTTTCTCCAGGCACAGCTGGTGCAGGAAGTACAGCATCTTTTCCGGACCGCATGCCAGGACCATGTCGTAGTTCCGTTCCTCCATCATCACCTTGGCCAATTGCACGGCGTTGCCGTCGAACCCTTTGGTGCCGTCATCGGTGGACACGCGCACCAGGGAGGAGGTTCTGGAAGCACGTTCCTCGAACAATAGCTCCTTGACGTTCCTGGCGCCGATGGCGGTGTCCACCTGGTCGGTCGCCACGCGTTCCATGGCCGGCAGCAAAGAGGCCATTCCAGTCCCCCCGCCGACCACCAGTATCCTGCCTTTGGGCACGTGATAGCCACGGCCGTATGGACCGCGAACGACGAACTCGTCCCCGACCTTCATGGAGGTGAGCGCTTCCGTGGCCTCTCCCACGTTCTTGACCGTGATGCCTTTCCTTTCCCCCAGATACGATAAGGACATGGGGACCTCGTCCACGCCCGGTATCCAGACCATGACGAACTGCCCCGGGGCCGCGGGCGCCTCCCAATCGAACCTCAGGGTGACGACGCCTTCCGCCTCCTCCGTACGGGAGACTACCGATACCGTCGTCTGGCTGACCATGAAACGCTCACTCATGCGCTACCCCCACAAGTTGCGAGACGTCCTTGAGACCGTTCTCTGACATGTAACCGCTGATGCCGGAGCAAACGTCCCCGAAGATCGAGGACCCCTTGCGCCCCACGCCGCTGCCGATCTGCACCGCAACGGCACCGGCCATGATGTATTCCAGGGCGGAACGCCAATCCTCGACACCGCCTACACCGATGACCGGTATCTTCAGGCTTTCGAACAGCTCGTATATGCAGCGGACGCCCACGGCGCGGATGGCCGGACCGGAGAGTCCGCCATAGCGGTTCGACAGTACCGGCCGCCTCACGTCCACGTCGATCTTCATCGCCTTCAAGGTGTTGATGGCCACGATGGCGTCGGCGCCGGCTTCCTCTGCGGAAATGGCCACGTCGATCAGCCTGTGAGTGTTAGGGGTCAGTTTTGCGAAGACCGGTACGTTCACCTCGCATTTCACCGCCTTGATGATCCCGGCCACGATCTCCGGGTCGACGCCCATCTCCATGCCGTATCCTTTGGCGTGGGGACAGCTGAGGTTGAGCTCCACCGCTCTGGCGCCGTATTCCTCCATCTTCTTGGCCAGGGAGGCGAACTCCTCAGCTGACGAACCGAAGATGCTGCCGATGATGGGCACACCCCCTTTGAGCGCTTCGGCCATCTCCTCTCCGAAGGCATCTATGCCCGGGTTGGGCAATCCCATGGCGTTCATGTAGCCGTGCTCCAGCTCGACCAGTGTGGGGTTCTTGTGCCCCTGCCGCGGAACGCTGCCGATGGACTTGGTCACCAGGGCTCCGGCCCCTCCCTTGGCCATGGCCAATAGGGAACCTCCTGTTTCACCCATGATACCGGATGCCAGCATGGTAGGGTTGTTCAGCTCAATTCCGGCCAGGACCACCTTCAAGGAAGTCATCACCGAGCGCATGCCATCCATCCTTATTAATTTCCTCTCTCGTTCGGCGAGGCGATCATCACGAACCATCCCTCGTCCTCCTCTGTAAAGGTCCTTATGCCATGAAAGCCGGCCTTGACCAGCAGCTCCTGGTATCCTTCCAGGCTGTGGAAGGTCATCCTGAACCCTTTCTGCCATGATTCGTTCCTTTTCTGCCACTGCGGCGCATCCCAGGTCTCTTGGACCAGGAACAGTCTGCCGTCGTCACTGAGGACGCGCCGGCATTCCTTGAGGTCCTGACCGAGGTCCGGCCAGAAGTAGGTGGTCTCGCACGCGAGCACCGCATCGAAAGAACCGTCCTTGAACGGCAGGGAGGATACCGAACCCCGGAGCGGGCTCAGCCTCCGTTCTTTATTGAGATCGCAGTTCACCTTGCAGGTCATACGCAGCATGTCCCGGGAAAGGTCCAGGGCCACGTACTTGGCGTCGGGTGCCTGCTTGCTCAGCATGGACAACGGGCCGCCCCCGCCGCAGCCCAGGTCGAGCATTCTTTCAACGGAGGAGATGTCCATTCGCCCCATGGCCCATTTCATCATCCCTCGGTGGTTCTGGTTCATGCGTCTCGCCATCATGATCCCCTGCACCCCCGCCGGTCTCCGAACCTGACCATAGAAATTCATTTTCATGCCTCGACTGGACGTTATACCTTATGTCCTTACGAACCATTAATAAGAGGCTGCAACAATAGTAATGACAGGGGTTCGAAACTTGTTGACCGAGGATGGAAAAGCAATGATAGCTCGCTCTGTCAGGGCCAACCTTAGCATGGATCCAGGTAAGAAGACGGATATCAAGAAGAAGGTCCTACGTCATTTCCTGGATTACAGGGAGGCCTTCGGCGGAGGGAAGGCGTCTACAGCCTTAGTTAAGGAAGTGGAGAGGTACATCGACAAGGTCATGATGGCCTGACCTCTCCCAAATTTTTTCTTCGTACCAAAGGCGTTAATAATCGTTATTTCGTTCCCAGCATGACTGGAATGGACGTTCAAAAATTACGTAAGGACTTCCCTCTGTATCAGCAGGAGAAGCCGCCGATCTACTTGGACAGCGCCTGTCAGAGCCTGCGCCCAAAGCAGGTCGTCGAGGCCATGAACGAATATTATTACGATTTTCCGGCCTGCAGCGGCCGCAGCGTTCATAGAATGGCTACGGAAGTGTCCATCCGCATAGACCAGGCCCGGGAGGGCATCGCCTCGTTCGTCGGCGCCCCCGACCCGGAATGCATAATCTTCACCAAGAGCGCCACCGAGGCGATGAACCTGGTGGCCAGGGGATTCCCCTTCATGAAAGGTGACAAGGTGGTCACCACCGATATGGAGCATAACAGCAACCATGTCCCTTGGCTGCGGCTCTCAAAGAAGATCGGACTGAAACGTGGGTTCATCTCTTTCAAAGCAATGGAATCGGGAGATCTGGAGCCTCTGAAGGAGGCGGTGGAGAAGGGCGTCCGCCTGGTCAGCGTGGTGCACACCAACAACGTGGACGGATGCTCCATACCCTTGAAGGACGTGGTGGAGATCGCCCACGACCATGGCGCATTGGTCATGGCCGACGGATGCCAGAGGGTGCCGCACAACCCCACGGACCTGAAGAAGCTGGACGTGGACCTCTACGCCTGGTCCATGCACAAGATGCTCGGTCCGTCCGGCGCCGGCATTTTGTACGGGAAACGGGAGGTCCTGGAACAGATCGAGCCGCTGATCACCGGAGGCGGCGGCGTCTCCATAACCTCCTACGATAAGGCGGAGATATTGCCGATACCGGACAAGTTCGAGTCCGGACTGCAGAACTACGCCGGGATGCTCGGCAGCGGGGCGGCGGTGCGATATCTGGAGCAGATAGGCATGGAGGAGATCGCGCAGCACGAGCAGCACTTGAACACGCTCCTCACGAAGGAGCTGTCCGGCCTTCCCCAGCTGTCTTTGCTGGGACCAGCGGACCCCATCAGGAGAGGGGATATCTTCTCCTTTAATCTGAAAGGGATGCTGCCTCATGATGTGGCCATGATCTTGGACGAGATCGGCATGTTCCTCATCCGCTCCGGCATGCATTGCGTGCATCCCTACTTCACCAGCCTGGGATTGGAAGGGTGTGCCCGCGCCTCGTTCTACCTGTACAACACCGATGAAGAGGTCAGGAAGTTCGCCGAGGGCGTCAGATACCTGGCGGAGAAGTTCGCGAACTGACGGTGTAGATGGTTAGTCCACCCTCGCGGGCGATCACCTTTATTATGTCCCCGGGGTGCAGGACGATCGAACTGAGAGCCTGCATCTGTCCTTGATCGTTCCTCTCGAACATCCGCATCGAAGGTATCTCCAGCAGGAGCCTGTCGTGCAGGTCCTCCAGGACCATGTAGCTATCGTTTATCGTCAGCGTCGCTGAGCTCGGCAGTACGTCCTGAAGTTCGACCACCCTTTCAAGTCCGTCACCGATCCTCTCCATGGACATCAGAAGCTCCTGAATGCTTTCGGCCACTTCCTTCAGGGAGGAGGAACGTTCCGCCTGGGTCTGCAACTGCATCCCTTGCAACAGCACTCCCAAAAGAACTATGCCCACCAGGAAGACCCACACCTTGGAAAGAAAGAACTCCATCATAGTATCTCCGCCCTCACTTCCCCCCAGACGCCGTCCGGGGAGCTCAACCGCAGAGTCGCCCCCATGGTCAGCGTCAATGGCACCCCTTCACTGGTGATAACGGCGACATCGTTCAGATACCGGCACCCCATCTCCCTTCCCCCGGAGCTCCAGGTCAGTTTGAGGCTCTCCACCGATCCTTCCGAACCTCCCATCCGGATGTCGCCGTCAACGGAGAGGTCCAGGGGCAGCCTCACTATCCTCACGTTGCCTGGACCGTCGGAGGCCATCTCCTCCACGGTGCGGGCGATCTCCTCGGCGGCAACCGCCAACCTATTACCGTCGACCTCCGAGGTCATCTGCCCCAGGGAGGAGAGGACCGCCGGCAAGGTCAAAGAGATGAGGAGCGCCACCAGCATGAGACGCAGCGGCAGTCCCTCGATCCCCCTCTTGTCATTCCTCATATCCTCACCGGGAGATCACCGGCACCTGAAGCGAAGAATCGGTCCCCATGCCGCCCTTGGCCACCGTCACTTGGACGAAGCCTATGCCCGTCCCGTAGCGTGAGACGCTGAGAGAATCGAACCGAACCTTCCCTTCAGCGTCGGTCGAACCGTAAACGACCGAACCGTCGGCATTACAGACGTTACACCCGTCCAACACCACAGAGGCACCGGGAACCGCATCTCCGTTCTGGTCCCGGACGAATATGGTGATCGAGACCGCATCGTTCTCGAAGGTGCCGTCCATGTTGCCATCGGTGATCATTATCTCCGACGGATCGCCGTTCACCGTGGCGATCGCGCTAGGCGCTGAAAGACCGCCCATCCATCCCACGAGCACTGCTGTGCCGAGCCCGGCCACCAGCACCATTATCATCAGTTGCAGCGGCAATCCCTCGATGCCACCCTTCCTGTCCCCACTTATCGATCTCTTTACGAACCTCATGATATCTCCAAAAGGACCAGGGACGAAAGGGGTCAAGGCGTTCGTGTTTACAATGAGACTAACTCCATGGAATGCAATTAGCATTCGAAAAACGATTTTATAAGATATATCGCTTGATTCTTATCATAAATCGGATATTCCATTCGAAATCAAGTGAAATCGTTAGCCAAACGCAGGCGAAATTATTATAAAAACCTGGAACATTCCCTGCCACGCAGTCACATGCCTGTTCCATATGTGTCTGAGGGTTGAAGATGTTCAACAAAGTGCTCATAGCAAACAGAGGGGAGATCGCCATCCGGGTGATCAACACCTGCAAAAGACTCGGAGTGCTCACCGTAGGTATCTACACCCCATCGGACAAACAATGCAAGCACGTGCATCTGGCCGATAAAAGTGTGGAGCTTCAGACCGACGGCACCGGCATCGGATATCTGGACATCGACGCGATCATCGACGTGGCCAACCGGATGAGGGTGGACGCCATCCATCCTGGCTACGGTTTCCTTTCCGAGAAATCGGAATTTTCCGAGAGATGCGAAGAGGAGGGCATCGCCTTCCTGGGCCCCAGCCCAAGGGCCATGAAACTGCTGGGAAGCAAGCTCTCGGCCCGAGAGTTCATGTCCAAGGTGGGAGTGCCCATCATGCCGGGGACGCTCGAGGCGCTGGAGACCCCTGACGATGCGATCAAGCACGCCAACAAGATCGGTTACCCCGTTCTGCTCAAGGCCTCCGGAGGCGGCGGCGGCCGGGGAATGCGATTGGTGAACAATGACGACGAGATGGAGAACGCCCTTGCGTCCGCTAAGAACGAGGCGGACAAGGCCTTCAAGAACCCGACCATCTATCTGGAAAGGGCCTTACTGAAAGCGCGCCACATCGAGTTCCAGGTGGTGGGCGATTCCCGAGGGAACGCCTATTGCCTGGGAGAGAGGGAATGCTCGGTACAGCGCCGGCACCAGAAGATCATCGAGGAGACGCCGTCCTGCGCCGTTTCCCCGGAGCTCAGGGAAAAGATGTCCGAGCTGTGCGTGGCGGCGGTAAAAAGGGCCAACTACACCTCACTGGGAACGTTCGAGTTCCTCATGAGCGCCGAGGGAGAACTGTTCTTCCTGGAAGCGAACACCCGTATTCAGGTGGAGCACCCCATAACCGAATCGGTGACCGGGCTGGACCTGGTGGAACTGCAGCTCAAGATAGGTTCCGACCGCGAGGTGGAGGAGGAGCTCACCGACCTGAAGCCGAAAGGGCACGCCATGGAGTTCAGGATCAATGCGGAGAACCCCTTCAATAACTTCTTCCCAGCCCCCGGGCGCATAGAGAAGTACATGGAACCGGCAGGCGAGGGCGTGCGGGTCGATTCCCACGCCTATGAAGGATACGTGGTCCCCACGGAATTCGATAACCTGCTGGCCAAGCTCATAATCTCCGGACGTAACCGGGAAGAGGTGCTCAGGCGGGCGCATGATGCCTTGGACCGGTATACGGTCACCGGCATCAAGACCACCATACCGTACCACCGCCTGGTCGTCCGCAACGCCGACTTCCGCGTCGGGAACTACAGCATCGATTACGTCAAGGACCACGCACCGGCGGACCTGCTGAAGATGAACGAGTTCTCCCTGTTCGAGAGCATCGGACGTTAAAGGGCGGCCTCGATCACGTCGGAGTATATCGGTCCGGAGGGCGTCAGCACGCTCTTCTTCAGTTTTATCCTGTCCACGGTGAAGGAACCGAACTCCTTGCCCTGGTGGTCCTGCAGAAATCCTAAAAGGTCCGGCTTGTGGCCTTCACGCACCCTTGCCAATGTAAGATGGGGAGAGAAGGCCCGCTTCTCCCGGGGGAAGCCGAGCGTTCCACATCCCTCGTCCAATGAAGATGCCAGCTTGACCAGCGGTTCCGCCCCCTGCATCCCCGCCCAGATGACCCGGGGGCTGCGTGCGTTCGGGAACACCCCGGTGCCGACCAGACCTATATGGAACGGTGGAGCGTCGGCGACCGCCTGACGCATGACCGCCTCGATCTCAGGCACGATCCTCTCATCCGTATCCCCCAGGAACTTCAGCGTGATGTGGACGATGTCGGGCGAGACCGGTTTCAGCGGCCTGCCGTATCCCCTCAGTTCTTCTATCGCCTTTCGAAGCTCCTCGCCGCATCGGACGTCCACTGCTATGAACGCTCGAAAGCTCATTCCTCACCCAGGGTCACATGGCATTCCTGGAGCACTTTCTGCGACGCCTCCAGTTCCAGGATGTCGATCGTTGGTCTCACCCCGGGAATGATGTAGGGATGCACCTCGGTGAATCCCAGCGTTCCGTAGGCGGAGTACATGCGGTCCTTGAGGTTGGCGTAGAGCTCGTTCCCCTTGCCATTGCCGCAGGTGAACACGATGATGGCCTTCTTGGTGCCTTTGATCTTGGACGTGTATATCCCCGGTCCGCTGCCGAAGTTCAGCATGGCGTACATGCGGTCGAGGAACGCTTTCGTCGGGGCGGTCTCGGCTCCGAAATACACCGGGGAGCCGATGACCAATGCCTCGGCGCGCTGTATCTTGTGGTAGAGCATGGTCATGTCATCCTTGATGGCACAGCCCTCGTTCTTCTTGCAATAGAAGCAACTGATGCAGTCCTTGATCTTCAGATCGCCCAGGTCGAAGTAATCCAGGTCGACGTCCTTGTGTTCCTTGGTCAGTTCCTTCAGGAACTTCGCGGTGTTCCCATCCTTGCGCGGACTGCCGTTCAAAGCCAATATCCTCATCTTGTCTCACCTGGTGAACCACAGAGAAACTACGAAAATAAATAGATTGGCCAGTGCCAGTCTGGGATGGCTGGTTTGGGGAAGGTGTGAAAAGCTCGCCGTTCTCGATGAGGATTTTCATCTGGTCGGGTCATCGTGCTCGGTTGGCTTACGAACTATCGACCATATGCATTAAATAATTCACCTATTATGCAATCAAATGCGTCAAAGACGCAAGCCATCTAGGGTCCATGAAGATCGTCATCGTCTGCAAAACATATATAAAAAAATGTTGAGGAGAATGACCCGATCAGTAGACACCTAGGACCCTGGGGGATCATTGATGAACGATAAATGCCTCGCCGCCGTGAAAATTGACCAGGACCTATGCAGCCGATGCGGGGTGTGTTACTCCATCTGTCCGTTCGATGCCATCGACCGTCAGCCCGATGGCGGCCAGGTGAGCATCGACATTCAGAAGTGCCAGGTCTGCGGGATATGCTACAGCGCCTGTCCGGTGACGGCCATCGAGATGGCGTACTACGATTACGAGGGTCTGCTGGACCTTGCCCGCACCACGAACGCTAACGCGGAAACGCTGGTCATGATGTGCAGGGGCAACTCACCTAGCAGCGGTGAGGTGGAGGACATACTTGCCAGCCACGGACTTAGCGCCGAGGACCATATCTCCATGCGCATCCCCTGCGCCGGACGGGTGCCTACCGACTTCGTCTTCAACGCCCTGCGATCGGGCATAAAGCACATCGTCTCCATCCAATGCCAGGACGGGTTCTGCCGCATGAAGGAGGGGACCATGATCGAGACCAGGCGCATGCTTCTCGGCATGGCGGTCCTGCGACAGCTCGGTTATCCGGAGGATTCGCTCAAGGTGGTGAAGTATTCCCGGAAGGCCGTCTGGATCAGCAAGGATTGCGTCGGATGCGGCAAATGCGTCTTCATCTGCCCCTACGACGCCATCACAGCGGAACCGTTCTCCTCGCCCACCGTGGACGTCGAGAAATGCGTGGGCTGCGGGGCGTGTCAGATGGTCTGTCCGCAGCACGCCATCCAGGTAAAGGGATACGAGTTCGAGACCGTGCTCGCCGCCTACGGTGAGACGGCGGTAAAACTGAAGGCCCGAAGCGATCGGCCAACCTTACTGGTCTTCAGCTGCCAATGGTCGGAGTTCTCCGCTCTGGACAACCCTGAGATGCTGCTCAAGGGCAAGAACGCCTTGATCCTGGAGGTCCCCTGCTTCAAGGGCATGGACCCGGTGCACGTGATCAACGCCTTTCAACAGGGGTTCGATGGGGTCATGGCCGTGGTATGTTCGGCCGATGATTGCAAGCTAAAGAACGGAAGGGACACCGCGGAAAGGCAGCTGGATGTTCTACAAGTGGCCCTGAAGAAGCTAGGATTGCTCGATCGGTTCGAGATCCACGAACTGTCACCGAGATGCGAGGGCGAGTTCACCGTGAAGTTCGAGGCGTTCTGCCAGAAGATCGCCGCGATGACGCCAGCCGCTGGGTCCCCGAAGGAGGTCCAGTGATGTACCGGATAGTGTCCAAGGAACGGCTGGCGCACAAGCAGACGCTGTTCGAGGTCGAGGCCCCGGAAATTGCGGCAAAAGCTCAGCCAGGGCAGTTCCTGATCGTCATCCCGACCGAGGGAGGCGAGAGGGTGCCCCTCACCATCTGTGATTATGAGGCGGACAAGGGGACGGTGTCCTTCGCCTTCCATGAGGTGGGCAAGACCACCAAGGAGCTGGGGACGTTCGAGAAGGGCGACCGCCTCTTCAACGTCACCGGACCGCTGGGCAATCCATCCCAGATCGGAAAATATGGGCGCGTGCTGTGCGTGGGCGGAGGCATAATGATCGCTCCGGTCCTGCTGCAGGCCAAGGCCATGAAGGCGGCCGGGAACCACGTGACGACCGTGCTGGGCTCCCGCAGCGAGGAGTTCCTGTTCATGAGGGAGAAGGCCGCGTCATTAAGCGACGAGGTCCACCTGGCCACGGACGATGGCTCGGTGGGCGAGAAGGGATTGGAGTTCCTGACGGACCTGCTGAAGAAGGAGAGGTTCGACCGCTGCGTGGTCATGGGACCGGTCGTAATGATGAAGATGGTGAGCGAGATCACCAGACCGTTCAATCTACCGACCATAGTGTCCTTGACCCCCATCATGATAGACGGCATGGGCATGTGCGGCGTCTGCCGGGTGACGGTGGGCGGGAACATGCTGTTCGGCTGCGTGGACGGCCCGGAGTTCGACGGACACCTGACGAACTTCGACGAGCTCATCAAACGCCAGCGCACCATGCTCCCGGAGGAGCGATTGAGCTCCATCCTCTGGGAAAACAAAGGGAGGTGCAAGTGTGGAAGGAACTGAGGAGAAGACCGCATCCAACCCCATGAACGTGGACGTGGAGATGCCCAGGCAGAGGCCCAAGGAACGGGTCAAGAACTTCAAGGAGGTCGCTCTGGGCTACACGGAAGAGATGGCGATCCAGGAGGCCCGGCGGTGCATGCAGTGCAAGAACCCCCCGTGCATAAAGGGCTGTCCGGTGGACGTACCGATCCCCAGTTTCATAGACTGCATCTTACAGGGCAAGTATGCCGAGGGCATAGCTGTCATCAAGACCAAGAACTCACTGCCGGCCGTTTGCGGGCGAGTATGCCCCCAGGAAGGGCAGTGTCAGATGAACTGCGTCCGGGGCAAGAAGGGCGACCCGGTCAACATCGGCCGATTGGAGCGGTTCCTGGCGGATTGGGAGCGGGAACATGGGGCCCAGATACCGGAGAGAACCCCTTCCACCGGCAAGAAGATAGCGGTGATCGGCGGAGGTCCAGCGGGATTGACGGCCGCTGCCGACCTGGTGAAAATGGGTCATGCGGTGACCCTGTTCGAAGCGCTGCACGTGGCCGGAGGCGTTCTCAGCTACGGCATACCGGAGTTCCGTTTGCCCAAGGACATCGTGCAGAAGGAGATCGAGTACGTCCAGAAGCTGGGCGTGGACCTTCGGCTGGGCAATCTCATCGGCCGGATCCACACCATACCCGAGCTTATGGAACAGGGCTACCATGCCATCTTCATCAGCAGCGGGGCAGGGCTGCCGCAGTGGACCGGCTGCCCGGGCGAGAACCTGGGCGGCATCTACTCGGCCAACGAGTTCCTGATACGGGTCAATTTAATGAAAGCGTACAATTTCCCGGAGCAGGACACGCCCATCCGCATAGGCAAGCACGTCGTGGTCATCGGCGGAGGGAACGTGGCCATGGACTGCGCCCGCATCTCGATGAGGTTGGGGGCCAAGGTCTGCTTGAACTACCGGCGCTCCCGGACGGAGCTGCCGGCCAGGCGCGAGGAGATCGAGAACGCCGAGGAGGAGGGGCTGATGTGCAACTTCCTCAACGCCCCCGCCGAGTTCTATGGTGACGAGAAGGGCTGGGTCAGGTCCATGAGGTGCACCTGCATGGAGCTGACCGAATCGGATGAAAAAGGACGACAGGGGGTCAAGCCCATCGCCTGTTCCGATTTCGAGGTGGATGCCGACACCATCATCGTGGCCATCGGACAGACGCCCAATCCCATCATCCAGCGCACCACCGCCGGGTTGAAGACCGATCCCCGGAACGGGACCATCATCGTCGACGAGGACGGACGGACCAACCTGGACGGAGTGTTCGCCGGCGGAGACGTGGCCACCGGGGCGGCCACGGTCATCAGCGCCATGGGGGCCGGAAAACGTGCCGCTAAGGCCATGCACGAGTATCTCATGAACGAAGGACCGAGGGGGGAGCGACCATCGACCGGAAACTGAGGATCGCTTTCTACTGGGCCGCCAGCTGCGGCGGCTGCGAGATCGCCGTTCTGGACGTGAACGAGAAGATACTCGATCTTGTGGAGCACGCGGACATCGTCTTCTGGCCGGTGGCCATGGACATCAAGTATGACGACGTCGAGGCGATGCCTGACGGCCACATCGACGTCACCTTCTTCAACGGCTCGATCCGCAACAGCGAACAGGAGCATATGGCCAAGCTCCTCCGCGCCAAATCCCGGACCCTGATCGCCTTCGGTTCATGCGCCAACGAGGGTTCCATACCCGGGCTGGCGAACCTGAGTGACGCTGACAGCATACTGAAGCTCGTCTACCAGGACCTGGGAGAGGGAACGAAGGACAAGGTCATTCCCAGACCGGAATCGAAGGTGAAGGAAGGGGTACTGAGCATACCGACCTTCTATGACACCGTCAGAACGTTGGCTCAGACCGTGGAGGTAGATTATTACCTACCTGGCTGCCCGCCGCCGGTCTCCCTGATAAACAAAGCATTGGAAGCTATCGTGAAGGGCGAGCTGCCCCCCAAAGGTTCCGTCCTGGCGCCATTGCCGGCGGTGTGCGATGAATGCCCGCGCAAGCGGGAGAACAAGAAGATCACCACCATCCACCGCGTGCACGAGGTGGTCCCGGACCCGGAGCGCTGCCTGATGGAGCAGGGGATCATCTGCATGGGGATGGCCACCCGCAGCGGATGCGGAGCGCAATGCCTCAAGGTGAACATGCCCTGCACCGGCTGCGGCGGGGCTACACCCAACCAATCGGACATGGGCACGGGAATGATCACGGCCCTGGCCTCCATATTGAACCTGGACAAGGAACCGGGGTCCTACACCGAAGAGGAAGTGGTGGACCTCATATCGCAGATCAAGGACCCGGTGGGCATCTTCTACATGTACAGCCTGCCGTCGTCCATCCTGCAAAGAAAGGTGATGAAGAAATGAAGGAGATCAAGATCGACCCTATCACCAGACTGGAAGGGCACGGCAGCGTGTCCATCTTCCTCAATGACCAAGGCGAGGTGGAGAACGCCTACCTCAAGGTCCCTGAGCTGAGAGGCTTCGAGGCCTTCTGCGTCGGACGCCCGGCCGAACTTATGCCCATCCTCACCACCCGTATCTGCGGGGTATGCCCGGTGGCCCATCATTACGCTTCGGTGAAGGCCTTGGACGCGGCCTTCCAGGTCGAACCCCCTTCAGCGGCGAAGAAGCTGCGGGAGCTGCAGTACATGGGCTATATCTCCTATGACCACACCCTGCACTTCTATTATCTGGGGGGACCGGACTTCATCGTGGGTCCGGACGCCCCGCCGGAGAAGCGGAACATCCTGGGCGTCATCGAGAAAGCGGGTCTGGACGTGGCGAAGGAGGTTATCAAGCACCGCGCCTACGGGCAAAAGATAACCGAGATCATCGGGGGCAAGGCCACCCATCCGGTCAGCGGATTGCCGGGCGGAGTGAGCAAGCCTCTCGGCGAGGAGGACCGGGTCTCCATCCTGGAGATGTCGAGATCTTTGGTCAAGTTCGCCCAGTTCTCCCTGCAGCTCTTCAACGACCTGGTGCTTGACAATTCCAAGTACCTGGAGATGATCAAGAGCGAGGCCTTCACCCAGAGGACCTATTATATGGGCATGGTGGACGCCAGGAACCGGGTCAACTTCTTTGACGGCGAGGTCCGAGTGGTCGATCCTTCGGGGAAGGAGTTCGTCAAGTTCAGGGCGGAGGACTATGCCCAGCACATCGAGGAAAGGTCGGAGGAATGGACATACTCCAAGTTCCCCTTCCTGAAGAAGATCGGCTGGAAGGGTTTCACCGACGGAGCTGGCAACGGTATCTACAGGGTAGGTCCCCTGGGGCGGCTCAACGCCGCGGACGGGATGGCCACGCCTCTGGCCCAGGCGGAGTACGAGAGGATGTTCGGTATGCTGGGCAAGCCGGCCCACGGCACCCTGGTGTTCCATTGGGCGCGGTTGATCGAACTGCTCTACGCCGCCGAGCGCGCGGTGGAGCTGGCCAGCGATCCGGAGATAACCAGCACTGACGTTCGCAACATGCCAGGGAAGCCGGGCGAGGGCGTGGGCATCGTAGAGGCGGCCAGAGGGACGCTGTTCCACCATTACAAACTGGACCAGAACGCGCTGGTCAAGAACGTCAACATGATCGTGGCCACCACCAACAACTACCCCTCCATCTGCATGAGCATACGCGACGCCGCCAAAGGCCTGATCCATGAGGGAAAGGTCGACGAAGCGATACTGAACAAGGTGGAGATGGCCTTCCGGGCCTACGACCCATGCTTCGGCTGCGCCACCCACTTCGCGGTCGGTCAGATGCCCCTGGAAGTATTGGTCTATGATAAGAACGAAAATTTGCTTAGCAGGACGTCACGCTAGGCGGATAGCCAACCTTTTTTCCTTGGTTCGCATATCATGTTCAGGCGGTCGCACCAATTGAAAGAGCACACCCGGGAATTGGAAGATGAACTGCGGACCTGGCTGGGGGACGCGACCAGCGTCGTCGTGGCCGGAGTGGGGAACGCCATCCGCCTGGACGATTATATCGGGGTAAGAGTGGTGGAGGACCTGCACGGCAAGGTGTCGGAGAAGGTGCATCTCATCGAGTGCGAGACGGTACCGGAGAGCTTCGTGGACGAGATCATCGAGGTCTGTCCCTCCCACGTGCTGCTCGTCGACGCCGCCGTTCTGGGATTGAGACCGGGGACGGCCCACCTGTACGACGCCGAGGAAGTGATGAACGTCTCTACCATCTCCACGCACACTCTGCCGCTGAGGGTGTTCTGCGAGTATGTCGTGAAGCTGACGGGAGCGAGGATCGCCCTGCTGCTCATCGAACCGAAGGACACGGACTTCGGCGAGGGACTGACCCCTGAGATCGAAGCGGCCGCGTCCAGGGTAGAGGCCGCCCTTCAGGACCATCTGCCTTGAGCCTGGTGTTCAACGGACCTTAAGGGGAACGGAACGTTGCCTCGGTGCGGTGAACGTTCGCATGATGGTATCCAAAGACCATAACGGAACAGATGCGGCCGTTCAGTTTCCTTCGGGACCTTTGTCCCTCGGAACAAAAAATTTGAGAACCAAAGAGGAAAGTGGTTTTAATGGGGGTCGTGGACCACCCTTTCTTTACAAGGCCAAGGCGCTGCTGGGACACTCTTCTACGCAAGTGCCACAGTCCGTGCACTTCGCAGCGTCGACGACAGCTATATCGTCGACGGAAATGGCCCCACTGGGGCAGGAATCCTCGCAAGCTCCGCAACCAACACACTCGTCCGCGTTAACCTTTACAACCATTGGTAAAGCACCTTTGGGAGGGTGGAAGAAAAGATATGGTATTTATGTTTTACCAAATCTGGACAGTTGGTCACCTAACGATGAGCACCGAGGTGTTGGCCCTCTTGGAAAGTGAGGCCGACACGCTGCCGATGAGCGTTCCCTTGGTGGCGCCCATGCCTCGGCTGCCGGTGACGATCATATCGGGACGGAACTCCTCGGCGAACTCCAGTATCTTGCTCACCGGCGGTCCGTGCAGCATATGCGGGGTCGCCTGGACCCCTTCCGAGACCAGTATCTCCAGCGATTCCTGCAGGACCTTGCTCCCCTGGACCTCCATCTCCTTGGTGGTGACCTCGGCCATCAATGAAGCGTACTCCCGGACCTCCACGACGAAAACGACGGCGATCTCGTAGGCCGGAGCGGCCAGCGCCAGCAAGGCCGCCTTCCGCAACGCTTTTTCCCCGTGGACCGATCCGTCCACCGCCACCAGTAATCTCAGCTTCTGTCCTTCCATGGGTCGAACCACCTTTGTGCAACTAACGTAGGCGCCAATGCCCCTATGATGATTGTTCCCACCAATATTGAGAATTGCGCTTGATCGATCAATCCCTGATCGGCGCCGAACTGCAGGAAAACGAGTCCGAACGTGAGCGAGGTGGCCATTAGCAGGGAGACGTAGGCATGGTCCTTCCTGATGGTCAGAAAGGTCACCGGCAGCACCGCGGCCACCTTCAAGCATATGCGGGCCAGGGAAAGCAGCAGTATGATGCCTATGCCGGCGTACAGGGCCTCCATGGAAACGTTGGAACCGGCGGCGATGAAGAACAGGGAGACCATGAAACCCAGGAACACCGTGCGGACCTTGGACCAGGCCTCCTGCCGCTTGGCCAAGGTGGAGGAGCAGGCGAATCCCAAAAGGTAGGCGGGGAGCACCGCGGCGACGCCGGCGAGGGAAGCTAGACCGCCAAGCAACAGCAACGGCAGCAGCATGATCTTCACCTCCGGTTCGCCGGGGCGGCCTTTGAAACGGTCCAGCGCTCGCCCGAGATATCTAGCGCTCAGCGGGATGACCAGCAGGGAAACGAGGACCAATATCAGCACCTCGTTGCCCGGCGGGGCGAAGAGCACCGCCAGGGCGACGGAGGCCAGCAGATTGGTCAGGAAGCACGCGGCAAGCACCAGCGATCCCACCTCCGTCCGGGCCTTCCCCCCTTCCACCAGGACCACGTAGACGATGGCGACCGATGTTTCCGAGAGAGCGACGCCCGCGAGCAATGACGAATCCCAGGACCATCCGGCGAAGAGGTGCAGCAACGGCGGCAATATTAAAAACACGGATAGGAAGGATGCCAGGGCCAGGGGGAGGCTGCTCCTCCATTGCGCCTTCACCCTCTGGATCTCCATCTCCGTTCCTGCCAGGAAGGTCAGGCCGATACCGGCCAGCACCGCCAGGAAGGCGAACCAGGGGATCTCCGACGATCTTATGCCCAGGACCTCGCCGATGGCCAGCCCCAGCAGTATCTCGAAGATGGCCGCGGAAAGGCCGAAGCGCGCCGCCACCATTTGGGCCGTGACCGCCAGGAACAACAATAGCGCTAAGGTCAGCAGATCGTTCAATGGCGCACTTCCGGGGGTTCAACGCCGAGGGAACATTTGGTCTTTACCACCACGCGCTTAAAATATTCTCAGCCTGATTAGGTGATCATGCGTTACGTCTCAGGCCTAGTGCTCGGCCAGAACGGCTTTTTCCCCGGGCACGTGGGCTTTGAGGGCGGCACCATAATGGAAGTGGGGCGGGGGGAACGCCCCGACGCCGAGGCCAAGGGCCTCATCGTTCCGACGTTCGTGAACGCACATACTCACATCGCCGATTACCTGGTGCCGGTGGACCCGTCGCTCTCGTTGGAGGAGCTGGTGGCCCCGCCCGACGGGTTGAAGCACCGCTGCCTGAACAACGCCTCCTCTGAGGAGCTCATCGGCTCCATGCGGGAGATGAAGAACTTCATGGCGAGAAGAGGCGTCTCCCATTTCCTGGATTTCCGGGAGGGCGGCCTCGAAGGAACGCAATGCCTGCGTCAATTGGACGGCGAAGGGGCCAAGGCGATCATCATGGGGCGGCCGAAGATGATGGAGTTCTGCCGCCAGGGCGTCCGCAACCTGCTGAAGGTGGCGGACGGGGTGGCCGTCTCCTCCATATCCGACTGGGAGTACGACGAGCTGCAGAAACTGTCCAAAGAGGTCCGTTCACAGGGGAAGCCGTTCGCCATCCACGTGAGCGAAAGGGTCCGCGAGGACATCGATGACGTACTGGACCTCAAGCCCTCGTACCTGGTGCACATGGTGGAGGCGACCGCTGGCGACATGGAGGCGGTGGCGCAGGAGAACGTCCCGGTGGTGGTGTGTCCCCGCTCCAACCTGTACTTCGGAAAGATACCTCCGCTCAGAGCGTTGATCGAGAGCGGCGTCACACTGGCCTTGGGCACTGACAACGCCATGATATGCCTGCCGGACATGCTGACGGAGATGGAGCAAACTGCCCGGACACTACGTTCCCAGGGCATGAACGGCATCAAGGAGACGCTGGAAATGGCCTTGAACGGAAGAAAATTATTAAATGGCCAGGAAGCGTTAAGTATAGAACCGGGAGCACGGTGTGAGCTAATGGTGCTCAGGCACAGGGGTGGGGACCCGATAACCGACCTTGTTCTGAGAAGCGCATCGGACGCACTTGAGCTCGTATGCATTGAAGATACTATTTGGAGATGAAAGGATGGTCCTGTTCAAGAAGATACTGATACCCACAGACGGGAGCGATTACACCAAGGCGGCCGTCACGAAAGGGTTGGAATTGGCAAAGGTCATGGGGGCGGAGGTGACCGCTCTCTACGTGGTGGACCAGACATCGTTCATCAACTTTCCCATGGATTCCACCATCGTCAGCGTCTACACGCTGTTGGAGAGGGAAGGCGCGGAAGCTATGGAATACGTGAGAAAGGAGGCGGAGAACATGGGTGTCAAGTTGAACACCCGTGTCGAGGAAGGCTCCCCGTCCCGTAAGATAGTGGACCTGTCTCACGATCACGACCTGGTGGTCATGGGCACCCTGGGTCGGACCGGGTTCTCAAAATTGCTGTTGGGCAGCGTCGCCGAGCGCGTGGTGCGTTTCGCCGAATGTCCTGTGCTTGTGATCAGGTCCCAGGGGGAGGAAAACTAAATGGCCAACGTAGGGGACGTGATGACGTCCAATCCCATAGTCGCCCAGGTGCCCGGTTCACGCCAGGAGGTGCTGAAGATCATGGTGCAGCACAATCTGACAGGGCTACCGGTGGTACGCCGCGCCGATGGTTCGCTGGCGGGAATGATCACCCGCCAGGACATATTCGACCACGCGGACGAGGACCAGGCGGCCATGATCATGCAGAGGGAACATCTGTCCATCTCCCCCAAGGACTCGGTCGAGGACGCGGCCAGGCTCCTGGTCGAAGGGGGCATTCGCCACCTCCCGGTGGTCGAAGACAACCGTCTCGTGGGCATATTGACGCCGACGGACCTGCTGTGCATCGTGGAGAAAAGAGGGATCGATGCTCCGGTGGAGAGCGTCATACGCTCGCCCTGCGTCCCCATCTTCATGGAAACGCCCTTGGCGGCGGCGGCCGTAATACTGAAGGTCTCCAAGTCCACGGCGCTGCCGGTGCTTGACGATCAGGGGCGGCTGACCGGTATCATCACCGACCGGGACATATTCAACAAGAGCTACATCGAAGGCGCCACGGTCATATCCGACATGGGCATGGCCGAGGACGAGGACCAATGGTCCTGGGAAGGACTGCGCAACGTCATGAAGCTGTGGTACGAGGTATCCAAGATCGAACTGCCGGGCATGCCCATCAAGGAGATCATGGTCAAGGACCCCACCACCGTCTTCAAGAAGACCGCCATCTCGGAGGCGGCCCGCATCATGCGCAAGAACGACTTCGGACAGCTGCCGGTCAGGGACACCAAGGACTGTCTGCTGGCCATGATATACGATCACGACATCATTTCCGTGCTCATAAAGGAGTAATGAACCAGATGAAGGAGGTCAGCTCTGGGGACGTCCTCTCCCTGTGCAAGAGGAGAGGGTTCATCTACCCCGCCTACGAGATCTACGGCGGTATCGCCGGTCTGTATGACTACGGGCCGTTGGGCACGGCCCTGAAGAGCAATATAGTCGACCTGTGGCGCAGGATCTACGGCCTGCAGGAGGGCTTCGTAGAAATAGACGGTGTCAACGTCGGACCGGAAGCGGTGTTCAAAGCGTCCGGTCACGTGGACAACTTCACCGATCTTTCCGTTACGTGCAAAGCGTGCGGCGAATCGTTCCGCGCCGATCATTTGGCCAAGGAGTTCCACCCCAACCCCGATTCCCTGCCGAAGGAGGAACTGCAGAAGCTGCTCCGTGAGAACGACGTCCGCTGCCAGTGCGGCGGGGAGTTCGCCGACGTGGAGGAGTTCAACCTCATGTTCAAGACCAAGATCGGCCCCGGTAACGGCCGTACGGGCTATCTGCGTCCTGAGACCGCCCAGTCCATCTTTGTCAATTATACGAACTTGTACAGGCACTGCCGCGAGAAGCTGCCTTTCGGCGTCATTCAGGTAGGTCGCGGTTTCCGCAACGAGATATCGCCCCGGCAGGGCGTCATCCGCCTACGGGAGTTCAACATGATGGAGGCGGAGCTGTTCGTAGACCCGGAGGACAAGACGTGGCCCCGCTACGAGGGCATCAAGGGGAGGACGGTCAAGCTGGTCCCCAACGAGGGGGAGCAGGAGATCGAGACCACCTACGGGGAGGCGGTGGAGAAGGGTACCATAGGCAACGAGACCCTGGCCTACTTCATATGGGTGACCTACGACTTTCTGACCTCGGCCGGTGTCGATCCGGCCAGATTACGTTTCCGACAGCACCTCAAGACCGAGATGGCCCACTACGCCTCCGATTGCTGGGATGCTGAAGTGCTCATCAGTTTCGGGTGGACCGAGATCGTGGGCATAGCGGACCGCGGCTGCTGGGACCTCTCCCGGCACATGGAGCATTCGAAAGCGGACCTCACCGCCTTCAAGCGCTTCGAGCAACCGGAGGACGTGGAGCGGGACGTGATCCGCCCGAAGTTCGGGGCCTTAGGACCAAAGTTTAAAGGGGCCGCTGGTGACATAAAGAAGCAATTAGAGGTGATGGAAGCTTCGAAGGTGCACGAGGGAACGGTGACCGTGGTGGTCAACGGAGAGAACGTGGAACTTGACGGCACTTACTTCGAGATGGTAAGGGTCAAGGAGAAGGTCAACGGCGTGAAGGTCACGCCGCACGTTATCGAACCGTCCCACGGCCTGGACCGCATATTGTACAGCTGCCTGGAGCATGCCTACGGTGAGAGGGACGGGTACGTGACCCTGGGCCTGAAGCCGACGGTGGCGCCGATCAAGGTGGGCGTGTTCCCACTGATGTCCAAGGACGGCATGGAGGAGGTGGCCATGGCCCTGGACCTGGCATTGCGCCAGGAGGGGATAACCACCCATTACGATGATTCCGGGTCCATCGGGCGAAGGTACGCTCGCATGGACGAAGCGGGGACGCCCTGGTGCGTCACCGTGGACTATGAGACCCTGGACAAGGGAGATGTGACCATAAGGGACCGGGACAGCACCGAACAGGTGCGGATCTCGGCCGATGAGGTCGTGACCTTCGTAAGACAGAGGCTGCGACACGAACTCTCATCCTAAACGACGAGGAAGGTGAGCCAAAATGGTAGGAGAAAGCATCGAGGGAATGAAGAAGAGAGAACTGCTCAGGTCTCTGATCGACTCCAACAGGGTCGAGGACCTGATGAACAAGAAGTTCGAGACCGTAGACCCAGAGATGGCCCTCTCCGAGGTGGTGGCCAAGATGCGGTCGGCCGACCTGCATGAGATCCCGGTGGTGGAGGGCAAGAAGCTGCAGGGAGTGGTCAGCTACGGCACGGTCATCAGGAAGAAGAGCCTGGTGCTCGGAACCAAGGCCAAGAGCATGATGGAGAGCACCCCGGAAATAACTCTGGACACTCCGGTCACCGAGATAGCCGAGCATTTCCTTTCCTCGGGATACCGGCAGCTGCCGGTGACCAAGGGGAAGCTGATCCAAGGCATCATCACCCGCGCCCACGTCATATCCGTGCTTCCCAAGCTGAAGGACGTGAAGACCGTGAAGGTCGGCGACCTGATGAGCGACGACGCCCATTCGGTGCATGAGAAGGACCACATCAAGAGCGCCATGTCGCTGATGAGGCAGCTGGAGGTGCGCACGGTACCCGTGGTCGATGATTACGACCGGCTGACGGGCATCATCGGCATCAAGGACATCGTACAGTACTCCTGGACCGGGTCCGGTACGCCCAACCAAGGCCGTATGGACAAGGCCGGCGTCAATAACCCGGTGGAGCTGGAGGTGCGTTCGCTGATGCACAACTCCCCGGTCACCCTGGGTTCGGACGCTCCCCTGACCGAGGCCATCGGGATCATGGTGGACAAGAACATCTCCACCATCCCCATCGTGAAGGGCGACAGGATGGTCGGCATCATCACCAAGTACGACATACTGGAGATGGTGGCGTCCGTTCGCAACAGGGACATGGTCTACACCCAGATCTCCGGTCTGGAGGAAGAGGACCGTTTCTCCCTGGACAGCATGGAGAAGGAGATACAGTCCGGACTGGCCAAGATCGCCAAGTTCACTCGGCCGCTCTTGTTCAACGTACACGTCAGCAAGTACAACGGCGGCGGCAACAACGCCAAGTACTCGCTGACCGGCCGTCTGAGCACCGAGAACTCCCAGTTCATGGCCAAGGCCGTCGATTGGAGCCTGGGACAGGCCACCGTGGAACTGATGGACAAGCTGGACCGCATCGTCAAGGGGAAGAAGGAGCAGGACGAGCGCAAAAAGAAGACAATACGCTGAGCTCCAGCTCAGTAACCTTTTTTAAACCTCTTTTCATATCTTCTCCAGTCTATGTCACAATACGAGGCGATCCCCACTGAAAGGAAGTGGCAGAAGCAGTGGAAGGACTGGGAGCTCTACAAGTTCGATCTTGACTCCGATCGACCGGTCTATTCCATCGACAATCCCCCGCGCTACGCTTCCGGCGCATTGCATCTGGGTCACGCCACCGGTTACTCTCTCATCGATTTCGCCGCCCGCTATCGTCGGCAGCGGGGCTACAACGTCATGTTCCCGTTGTGCTTCGACGTGAACGGCACGCCGGTCGAGGTGCGCGTGGAGAAGAAGTTCGGCATCAACAAGTATTCCGTTCCTCGCCAGGAGTACATCAAGATGTGCGAGGAGTACGCCAACTCCTTCATCTCCTCCATGATCTCCCAGTTCGAGTTGCTGGGCGAGAGCATGGACGCCTCGGTTTACTATCAGACGGACGCTCCCTACTACCGGCGCATCACCCAGATATCCTTCATCAAGATGTTGGCGAAGGGGCTGGCCTACAAAGGTGAGTACCCGGTCAACTGGTGCCCCCGGTGCATCACGGCGTTGGCTGACGCCGAGGTCGAATACGAGCAGAACGTCACCAAGCTCAACTACATCCGTTTCGCCGTGAAGGACGGCGAGGACATCCTCATCGCCACGACGCGCCCGGAGCTCATCTGCACCTGCCAGACCATCGCCGTGCATCCCACGGACGTGCGCTATTCGGAACTGGTGGGTAAGTGGGTCATCACCCCGCTGTTCGAAAAGATGGTGATGGTGATCGCCGACGAGAAGGTGGACCCGGACTTCGGCTCGGGCATCGTCATGATCTGCACCATAGGCGATAAAACGGATCTGGAATGGGTCATGAAGTACAAGCTGCCCTTGGACAAGGGTATCGACGAAGAGGGGCGCATGACGTCGCTGGCGGGCCCGTACGAAGGAATGCCCGTCAAGGACGCCAGGGCGAAGGTGATCGAGGACCTCAAGGCGAAAGGGCTTCTCCTCAACCAGGAGGACCAGCCGCAGAACGTCAGCGTCTGCTGGAGATGCCACGCGCCCATCGAGTATCTGCAGGTGAACCAATGGTTCATCCGCACCATGGACTTCAAGAAGGAGGTATTGGCGAAAGCGGACAGCATCAAGTGGTTCCCGGAGTTCATGAAAGTGCGCTTGCAGGATTGGGTGAACTCCCTGCAGTGGGACTGGGTGGTTTCCCGGCAGCGTTACTTCGCCACGCCCATACCGGTGTGGGAATGCCAGAACTGTAATTACGTTCTACCGGCGCGCGAGGAGGACTGCTACATCGACGTGACCGTCACGCCTCCGTACCTTGAGAAGTGCCCCGACTGCGGCGGCGAGCTAAAGGGATGCCCGGACGTCTTCGATACCTGGATGGATTCATCCGTTTCCGCGCTGTACAATACTTTCTGGCAAAGGGACGAGGAGCGCTTCAAGAAGATGTTCCCCATGTCCCTGAGGCCGCAGTCCCACGATATCATTCGGACATGGGCGTTCTATTCCATTCTGAGGGAGCATCTGCTGACGGACGAGATCCCTTGGGAGCACATCATGATCCACGGGTTCATCATGGCGCCGGACGGCACTCCGATGCACACCTCGACGGGCAACGTCATCGACCCCATGCCTTTACTGGAGACGTACGGCACGGACGCGCTGCGATACTACGCTTGTACCTGCTCGTTGGGTGAGGACCATGCTTTCAGAGAGAGGGACGTGGTGCACGGCAAGAAGCTCTGCACCAAGATGTGGAACCTGGGCAAGCTGATCGAGATGACCGTTACGGAAAAGCCGGAACGGGTGCAGCTGAAGCCCATCGACCGCTGGATCATGAGCCGCTTCACCCGGGTGGTGGAAGCGGTCACCGGTTACTATGAGACGTACAATTTCGATAAGGCCATGAGGGAAGTGGAGAACTTCGCCTGGAAGGAGTTCGCCGACCATTACGTGGAGATGTCCAAGTACCGGACGAGGGACGGGGACAAGTCGGTCAAGTATACTCTTTACACCATCTATCTGGGCATATTGAAGATGATGGCGCCGATGCTTCCGCACGTGACCGAGGACGCCTACCAGCCGTTCGCGGAGATGGACGGTTCGAAGAGCATACATGTCAGCAAGTGGCCGGAGGCGGAGCGCATAGACGAGGAGGCCGAAGCCAAGGGCGAACTTACCAAAGAGGTCATCGCCGCCGTACGCAACTGGAAGGCGGAGAAGAAATACCCCTTGAACAAGGAACTGCTGGCGGTGGAGATCGTCGGTGACGGTGCCTTTGCTTTGAAAGGTTACGAGAACGATATCGCCAGGACGGTTCGGGCGGATCGTCTGGACCTGCTGGAGAAAGCGCAATTGGACCGCTGCCCCGTCAAGGTCAAGCCGGTGCACGCCAAGATCGGCCCCCTGTTCAAGACCCAGGCGGGGAACGTGATCGCGGAGATCGCCACCATGGACCCCGATGACGTCATGAAACGCATAGCGGAAGGCGGGTTCGAAGTGCTCCTGCAGGACGGACGCATGGCCATGATCACCGACGAGCTGGTGGAAGTGGTGTGCGAGATGCGCTATCAGGGCAAGTCCGTGGAGACCATTCAGATCGGGGACCTGTTAGTGGTGGTAGAAGTCAAGTGAAACGATGCGGGCCGGTGATGGCACCGGCTCAGCGCCTTCTTTTTTTGTAGGAAAGGTAAACGGTCAGCTTCCAGAGCAGAACGGATATCAGGAAGAAGAGCACGCCCCGCTCGCTCACCAGAAGGTAGTATCCTCCCAGGAACGCCAGGACCAGGGAGATGATGGCCAGCACACCCCCCCACTTGAAGGCATGCATCAGCTGCTGCAAGGGAATGAGGACCTGATCGTACAGTAGGTATATCGTCAGAGCTAGAAAGAGCAGGACGGCCACTTGGACGTAGGGTGAGATGTATGAGACGACGCTGTCGAATATCAGGGAGCCGGGGCTGACCCCTAGCACCAGGAACAGCCCGAACAGGAACATTGACAGTACCGGTAGGATCGAGCGGTCCCGACGTCTCCTTTTCCTGCGGACCATACGTTCCGGTGAAGTATAGCGCAATATATGAACCTGGAGGTCTGGTATGCTGGATACC
>DATKZX010000002.1 GCA_035527755.1 Methanomassiliicoccales archaeon
TCTATCGTATGAGCGACCCAGCCCGCTATTCTGCTCGAGGTGAAAAATGGCGTGAAGAACTCCTTGGGCACCCCCATGGCGTCCATGGCCACTGCAGCGTAGAAATCCAAGTTGGGGTAGATGTTCTTCCTCTCGTGAACGATCCCCTCGATCTTGATGCATTTGTTATACAGGTCCAACGTTCTCTTATGATGACATAGGTTTTCGACTATGCCCCTGAGATGCTTCGTTCTCGGGTCCTCCGCCATATAGACCCGATGACCAAAGCCCATGATCTTCATTTTTTCATCCAGCAGTCCCTGGATGTATTCATCCACATATTTTTCCAGACCTATGTCGTTGAGCATGTCCATAACTTTTTCGCTGGCGCCACCGTGCAGAGGACCCCGGAGGGTTCCGATCGCAGTGGTTACGGCTGAATACATGTCTGCATTGGTGCTTGCGGTCACACGCGCTGCGAAAGTGGAAGCGTTGAACCCGTGATCGGCATGAAGGATGAGAAGACGATGGAGAACATCCGCTTCGTCCTCCTTCGGAGGGTGCCCCTTGAACATATAAAGGAAATTCTCAGCGAAGCCAAAGTCCTTCCTGGGGACTGGAACTGGCTGACCTATGCGGCTTCTGTGAAGGGTGGCTACTATCGTGGGCACCTGGGCGATCAGCCTGGTGGCCCTCCTCAGGTTCGCCGCTTCAGAGAGATCGTTTTTCTCGACATCGTACTCCCCCAGACGGGATACTTCGGTTCGTAATACGTCCATTGGATGAACATGTCCCGGTGTGTCCCAGATGCATCGGACCATAGCGTTAGGCAGTTTCATCTCAGAAACAAGATCGGTGCAGAACTCGTCCAGCTCCTGCCGATTTGGCAACCTCTTGTGTATCAGTAGGTAGGCCACCTCAGTATAGGTGACCCGCCCCACCAGATCATCGATGTTATATCCCAGATAATAGAGGTAACCCTTCGGGTCCACGTAGCTAATTCGGGTCTCAGCGGCGGCGACGTCCTTTAACCCGCGAACGACCTTCCTATCCGATTCTTCGTTCATTTTTCTCCTTAGCCACACATTCCATACCTAAACGCACGGTTTGAACAAGAACAGCCATTTACAAGTGCGACCGGCATTATGCGACCGCATTCCTTGCTCGCCTAAAGTATTTGTGGCTGATGGTGACTCGGCGACCATCAGCAATTTCCAGAATTAGAATAGATACACCCCTTAAACCTTTTTTGTAGGCAAGAGCATGGAAGTTGCACTGGAACCCTACAACCGCATCCAGGGGTGAACGGAAGATGATACCGAAAGGGCCAGTCACTTGATGGGCCAGATAAGTTTGGTCATTAACCTATCCATAGGAGTGTCATCGGGACTGTTGAGGTATTCCTCCCACATATGGTCGGCCGGCTGAAGGCCTTTGACCTTCATCCATTCCATCATCTTGTTGTAGGTGTCGACCAATTTTTCATAGGGCCCTGTGTGCATTGCCATTACGGCCTTCCCGGCCGGAAGCTTGAACGGCTTGACCCTTCCTTTGGAAATTCCCTTACCGCTGACCGGGAAACCGACCTCCATGTCCATCTCATCACCGGACCAGGAATGGTAAAAGGCGAAGGGTGGACCGCAGCACTGTACTTCCCCGTTCAATAGTGGAACGAGCTCCCCGAACATGCGCCCCATGACCTGAGGGATATCCTTCACTCTCACCCTTTCCCGGATGGCGATGGCTTCCTGGACCTTAGTATCGATTATCTCGAACTCCGTCATGGTCATCGAAAAAAATTATCACCATAAGGTCTAATAAAATTTTATGAGAGATGGTTGAAAATGAGCAAATTGAGGGATCATGAACCTACTGTATTTTCACCGGATCGTTCCATATTCTTCATGTAAAGATAACGGTCGAATTCGATCACCTTGAGTCCGTTCATTTCATCCTTAAAAAACCGGTCTCGAAGGACCGCGGCTTCCGTAAAATCATTTTAGAAAAAATGGGTCACCGTCGTTTTCGACGGTGAGGACGAAGTTACCCGTTCGTTTCGTATGGCAGATCATTACCTTGTTCGATCTCCCGCTCCTTCTTATCGCATGCTATGATCGCATCCTCGCTCATGAGGCGCTTCATTATGCATACGGTACGCTGAACGGCGATTATATCCTCCAATTGCGTCCGGGTAATCCATACCGCTGATAGCAGGTCTTCGAAGTTCTTTCGATGAGCGGTGCTTTCGATCTCATGCAGAACGGCCGGGTTATAGAGGTTCGCTCGGGGCACCCTGGACAGTCCTGCGAGGTCGTCGATCTGTCTCTCATACTCGTTCAACATGTCCGAGTACATCTCCTGCAGGGCATCTAGGGCCGCGATCTTGTCAACAGCCTTGATAACGACGGGGGACTTTTCCTTTGGAATTTCCATGGTATCACCATATCATACGCCCATTTCATTGAGCATGATGGATGGCCAACATCCTTCTTCGTCATTATCTTTTTCTGTACTACAGGCTTGATAATTGCTTTTGGTCCTGCCAATAAAGGATGAGCCCGTCGGGATACCATTTTAATCATCTGAGACCTTAGGTTCCTGGTCAGACCATGAGCCGAGATTACAGTGATCGATCCGACCTCATCGTGCAGTCAGAGATCCGGAATATGACCTTGGAGTGCAACCGGGTAGGCGGCATCAACCTAGCCCAGGGTGTCTGTGATACCGATACCCCCAGAGAGGTCATCGATGGAGCGCACGAAGCGGCGATGGACGGTATAAACGCCTATACCAGATATGACGGGCTTCCGATCCTTAGACAGGCCATCGCAAAGAAGTTCAAGGAGTTCAACCGGATGGATGTGGACCCGGAGGGCGAGATCGTCTGTTCCGCTGGTGCGACCGGGGCCTTTTACTCCGCGTGCATGGCCCTGTTGAACCCGGGTGATGAGGTCATCGTGCTGGAACCATATTACGGATATCATGTCAATACCCTACTGGCCATGGGAGCGGTACCGGTCTTCGTGCGTCTGGAACCTCCGGAATGGGAGCTTGACCTACAGAAAATATCAGACGCCATTGGACCGAAGACCAAGGCAATTATCATCAACAATCCCTCCAACCCTTCTGGCAAGGTCTTCTCTCGTTCTGAACTGAAAGCCTTGACCGACCTGGCCATAGACCATGACTTCTTCATCTTCAGCGATGAGATCTATGAATACTTTGTTTACGACGATGGGCAGCACATCTCTCCGGCGTCCTTTGAGGAGGCCCGGGACCGCGTCATAGTCATATCGGGTTATTCCAAAACGTTCAGCATCACCGGTTGGCGCATCGGTTATGCCGTCTGTGACCGCAAATGGGCACGGATGATCGGTTACATGAACGATCTGGTCTACGTCTGCGCCCCTGCACCTTTGCAGGTGGGCGTGGCCCGGGGCATCGAGCAGCTCACTGGAGAATATTATAGACGATTGTGCCAACAGTATCAGCGCAAACGCGAGGTGCTTCTGGACGGTCTGCGCGAAGGGGGCCTGTACCCCTACGTTCCCCAGGGATCATATTACATACTGGCCGATGTCAGTTCGATCCCGGGAAAGGGTTCGAAGGAAAAGGCCTTGAACATTTTGCGTGAGTGCGGTGTGGCGAGCGTTCCCGGAACGGCGTTCTATCACCAGGACGGAGAAGACCTGGTCAGGTTCTGTTTCGCCAAGACGGACGACGTGTTGAGATCGGCCTGCGATAGGCTCTCCCGACTTTCCTGGTGATCAGGCCACTATCTCCTTCTCCGTCTCCAGGTGGATGATGACGATGATCCCGGGGATCTCATGGCGGAGGACCTCCTCGATCCTGTCCGTCAGTTCGTGTCCCTGGGCGATGGTGCGGTCCGCTTCTAAACAGATGTGCATTTCCGCATAGATCTTGTCGCCGACCCTTCTGGTCTTGAGGTCGTGGTATTGCAGGAAACCTTCCTGTCCTTTCAAGATCCGTTCGATCAGAGCCTCTGACTCGGGACAGCTATGGTCCATGAGGTCCCAGCATGACCTGCCGAGTACGCCGTAGGCCATCTTGATGAGCAATGCGGCGACCATCAAGGCCAATATGGGGTCCAGTATGTACCACCCAGTGACACTTGCCAGGAACAGACCTACGACAATTCCTAGGGAGGACAGCACATCGGAGAAAAGATGTTTTGCGTCACCCTCCAGGGCGATGGACATGCTCAGGCGCGATCCCTTCATCAAAATGTAGGAGAGCCCCCCGTTCATACCTGTGGCGATCAATGATATCACGATAGCTAGATCGATATCGTTGAAGGATACTGGATCGAATAACCTATCTATGCTGGCAAGGACTATCAGCAAGGCGGCCATGACAATGAGCAGCCCCTCGACCAGACAGGATATGTTCTCCGCCCGCTGGTGCCCATACTTATGGTCTTCGTCGGCCGGCTTCATGGAGATGTAAATGGAAGCGAGCATCATGATGGAGGCCACGATGTTGACTATGGATTCAAGTGCGTCTGAGAGCAGAGCCACGGAACCTGAGATCAGATAGGCCATTAATTTGATGGAAAAAACGATGAGACCACCGATCACAGCCAGTTTGGCCAAGCTCTTCTTTTGCACAACATCGGTGAGCGCACAGGCCCGATAAACCTTTTTTGTTGTGAAGGACGTTCACATGGAGCGGTGACTAGCTTACTTTATTCGTCCTGGCTTGATCCAGCGTATAAGGACTTCTCAAAGATGGCGTCGACCTCCTGCTCGGTCAGCTTGGGATCGTGACGCACAAAGAACGTCAGATAGCTCTTATCCTCGGTGTAAATGACCTTTGAAGGACGAACGTTCACGCTCATCAGGACCTCGCCACTGTCCAGCACCAGATCCACCTGAGTTGTGGTCCTGCCACTCTTGTTCTTGGTCCTGGACAGCTTCATGATGCTCTTCTTGTTGCTCTGATAAAGCGACCTTAGCCGCTGTTCCAATTCCCCTCGGTTCACGGAAGAACATCGCCTGGAAATATGAAAAACTTACCTCAGTGGTCTAGATTTTACTATTTCGGCGCTTTGGTTTGAGTTTATAAATAAACGAACGATTTAGATAATTATTTATGCGCCTCAACACCGTTATAACATTGATAACATGGTTGGAATGAATACGCTGCTAAACAAGAAGGTCATGACCTCTGATGCCTTTGAGGTCGGAGCTGTGAACGCGTTCGATCTAGATCTGGCCTCTTGGAAGGTCACCCATGTCGCTGTAACATTGAACACGCAGTCCAATAAGGAACTGGGAGTGAGGAAACCGTTGCTGGGAGGTTTGATCATCTGCATTCCGGTCGCCAACGTTGATAAGATCGGCGATGTGGTTAGCTTGAACATCAGTTTCAGCGCCCTGAAGTCCATCCCAGAGTGCAAGCTTCAATAAACACTTTAACCACCTTTCCTTTTTTTAGGCCAACCCTTAATTCCCACCTCGCCTTATTCCCCAGGGAACTCCATGTCCCAAGGACCAATGAACGCCAGGTTGATCTACAAGTTCTTCGAGGCGGCCAACATGCAGCGGTGGAACGACCATATCCGCCCGGTCGAGCTGACGGAGCTGGACAAGCAATCTCATAAAATGGTCATCGCCTATGTGCTGGCGAAGTTCGAGGAAACCGAAAAGAGCAGGAAAATCGATTGGACAAAGATCATTGAAGGCGGCATCTTCGAATTCCTGCATAGGATATTCTTGACCGACCTTAAACCGCCGGTCTTCCACCGCTTGCAGAAGGAGAAGGGACGGGAACTGAACGAGTACGTCTTCCGCGAACTCGTGTCCGAAGTGCCCGATATCGACCCGGAGTTCCTGGAACGATTCAAAGCATATCATTCGGAACAGGACGAGAGCATCGAGAGGCGCGTCCTCAAGGCGGCGCATTACCTGGCGACGAACTGGGAGTTCCGGTTGATCTATGCTGCCAACCCGACGATGATGGGGATCGAGGATACGAAACGCAACATCGAAATGCAGATCGAGGACCATTACGACCTCATCGGTGTGCAGCGTGTAATGCTGGGTAAAAAATCATATGGTTTCATAGAATTCTGCGGGCAGCTGCGATACCAGCAGCGTTGGGCCCGGGCGCCGCGCATCCCCAGGACGTCCGTCCTGGGACATATGTTGATGGTCGCCATCATGTCCCACCTCTGCTCGCTGCGCATAAATGCCGGTCCGCAGCGCGCGATGAACAATTTCTACACCGCCCTGTTCCACGACCTGCCAGAGGTTCTGACGAAAGACATTATTACTCCGGTCAAGAAGTCTGTAGGCGGTTTGGAGGAGCTCATTGCTGAGTACGAGGAACAGGAAGTGAAGGACAAGCTTCTGCCTCTGCTCCCGGCCACTTGGCGCAAGGATTTCGAATACCTGCTGCTTGATCCCTTCCGCAATCGGGTGAGGGACAGAACAGGGGTGACCAAGGAAATGCCCTATGAGGAGATCAACTCCTCGTACAACGATAATGATTCTTGGGCGGTGGACGGAAGAATGTTGAAGGGATGCGACAATCTGGCGGCGTTCATCGAAGCCGCCTCGTCCATTAAATATGGCATCAGCTCGAGGGTGCTGCGCATGGGAAAGCAACGACTATTGGAGTCATACAAGGAGATGGGCAGCATCTCTGACATCGATTTCTATCGCCTGATGCAGGAAATGGACGAGATGGAGATATGATCACCAGGACATTCTGCCCTCGAAGGTGCGGAAGAGAAGGTCGCGGTAGTACCTATCGTAAGGCATGGTGAACCTCAGCCCCTTTTCACCATTTTTCAGATCCACCACGTAAAGTCCGTTCTCATCACTATCGTATGACAATCTGACCGCCTCGATCTCATCGATGCCTAATGTGAAATTGTCCGGTCTTTCCTTCAGAAGCTGGTCGGGGACCATTTCGTAAAACCGGGATATGTTGGAAGAACTGCTCGACCCAGCAAGAAATATTCCTTTCTGCCTCAGCTCACCTTTGGCCTTATCCACCGTCCCCTCTTCTATCCGAGCGAACAGCAGTTGCTTCGTGGTCATTGCCACGGCGAATATGCCATCCCGTCCTACGATGTGCGTCGGCGATATTACAGCGATGACCACCTCCCCCCGGACCGGCTCGAACTGTTCGATGTCGTCCGATTGAACCAAATGACCGCAATATGGACAGAAGCGCATGTCCTCGAACAGATCCTTACCGCAGCTTGCACAGGTCGGCATATCAACATTACTGATATGACCTGGGTTATTTATGCCTTAATCGCATTCGGAGCCTGATCTACTGGCAATATTTTATTTTCTTACTGGCATAGCTCAGTATGACAAAATATGACAAATGACACATATTTTATATAGTTAATATGACAATCTAATTCTCAGTCCGAGCCAAGGAGTTTACCGATTATGGAGGGAGAGCGAATATCACTGCGCCTCGAGAACGAGGACCTGGAACTTATCGATGGATTCATCGAAGGGCATCCGGAGATCTCGAACCGATCGCAGTTAGCAAGGATCGCCCTCCGCGCGTTCATTGATAGGGATGGTGGAACGCGGATCGAAATCTCAGGCAAGGGTCAACTTACAATAAATGTCCCGCCGGCTATCCGTAACATAATGGAAGGGATGGTGGAGGATGGCTACTACAACACGGTGGAGGACATCATCGGGGAATGCCTGAGGAAGGAGTTCGTCTCCAGAGAGAACCTGGACAATGTCAAGGACGATCTCTTCCACAAGGGCAGGCAAGCCCTGGCAAATTTGTGAAGGACCAGCGGACAACTCTGAGCGCAGAGGGATGGGATGCACTAACTTACCTTAGCGGAGGCGCTGTCACGCGTTCCGCGTTGAAAACGGGGGCCTAAAAAATGGAAGTCGGGGTAATACAACAGACGATCAGGACCGAGCAAATGGTATCGATGCTCAGCCGGGGCCTGACAGAGCCAAAGATATCGGTGGTGGGATGCGGGGGTGCTGGTAACAACATTGTTAGCAACATTTTCGGTAGCTGCAAGAAGAACGTGCAGACCGTAGCCATCAACACCGATGAGAGATCACTGCAAAAGGTCAACGCGCACAAGAAGCTGCTCATCGGCAAGGATGTGACCGAAGGGCGCGGCGCTGAGGGTTTCCCGGAGGTCGGGGAGTACTGCGCTGAGTGTGCCAAGGACGCCATAAAGGACGCCATAAAGGACCGTGATATCGTGTTCGTCATCGCCGGGATGGGCGGCGGCACCGGGACAGGTACAGCTCCAGTGGTGGCCCAGGTGGCCAAGGACCTTAATTCGATCACATTCGTCATTGCGATCACGCCATTCTCCTTTGAGAAGGATAGAATGGAGAAGGCTCAGTATGGCATATCTAAGATCAAGAAGATAGCCAAGACGACCGTGGTAGTGGAGAACGATCGGCTGATGAACATAGCGGAGGAGCTCCCTCTGAACAAGGCCTTCTCGGTCATAGACCGCAGCGTGGTGAAGATCATCGACTCCTTTTGCTCCCAGGTGAGCATGTCGTTCATGAACGCCCTGACCGAGGAGGTCATGCAGTTCATGCAGGGCAATACGGAGGAGTCCCACGTGATGAGCGCTCAGTACCTAATGCCTGAGATGGTCATGGCCAGCAATGGTCCAGCGGACATGGAAATGCGGCCGAGCGGCGAGCTGCCCCCATTAATGCGCTGAACGTTCTTCCGGCTTCCAAACTCTACAGGTGTTGGCGGGATTCAGCCGCCGCACCATTCCCCTAATTCGATTCTCAAAGGTCTTATCGTGGCTACCACCATTACCGACCTATGCTCATAGGATTCGTCATCAACCCCGTGGCCGGCATGGGCGGTGTGGTCGCCCTCAAAGGCACCGATGGCGAGGTTCTCGATGAAGCGGTCCGACGGGGTGCCTCCCCCATATCCAATGACCGGGCCAGACGCGCTTTGTCCAAGATCGAAGGGAAGAGCGTTTTCCTTACCGCTTCCGGGGATATGGGCGAGAAGGTCCTTACCGAACTGAGCCTTCCATCGGAGGTGGTCCATTCAGTTTCTGGAAAAAGCGCGGCAATGGACACCAAGGATGCTTGCATCAGATTCGTCGAGAGAGGAACGGACCTGATCATCTTCTGCGGCGGTGACGGCACCGCGCGGGATGTGCTCGATGTTGTGGGGGAGAGCATCACGGTCATTGGGATACCTTCCGGGGTCAAGATGCATTCCGGAGTGTTCGCTAACACACCTGAGGAGGCCGGAGAGGTTATTTGCGCGTTCATAAAGGGTGAGATGACCACTCGGCTCTCCGAGGTCATGGATGTGGACGAGGAAGCGTTTAGAACAGGGGAGCTTCGCACCCGTCTCTACGGCTATTTGAGAGTGCCGTCCTTAGAAGGGATGATTCAGCCACCGAAGGGAACGATCTTTGGGACCTCGGACGACGAACAGAAAGAGGCGATCGCCGTGTTCGTTGTGGAGAACATGGAGCCGGGGACACATTACGTGTTGGGACCGGGTACCACCACCAGGGCGGTGGCTCAGAGATTGGGCCAACCGAAGACCCTTCTGGGGGTGGATGTCTATCTGGACGGAAGAATTACGGTACAGGACGCCTCCGAGTATGATCTGATCAAGGTACTTCCGGGAAAGAAGGTAAAAGTGCTTGTTACGCCGATCGGCCGGCAGGGATTCGTTCTAGGACGGGGGAACCAGCAGATCTCACCCCGGGTCATCGGTATGGTAGGAGTGGAGAACGTTCAGGTCCTGGCCACCCCGGGTAAGCTCGGAGAGACCCCGACGCTCCATTCAGATTCCGGTGATCCAGAATTGGATCGCCGTATGAACGGTTACCAGAGGGTTCTGGTCGGATACGCGCGGTTCCGAATGGTCAAGATCGTTTGAACGGGAGCAAATGATATTTCAATAGCTGCCGCAATAGCCTGCTAATGAGCGTGATACACCTAAACCTCCGAACCTTCTGCCATGCCACCGAAGATACGGAAAAGGTGCAAAAAGCGATGACGTTCGCCAGTGGTATAGATGATACCACCGTCACCCACTCCGAAGGTTACCATGGCAACAAGATCCTGATCATGGAGTGCACGCTCTCTCGAAAGGTGGACATACGCTCTTTCTTCCAACGATTGTCCGTAGAGGACCTCAAAGAGCTGCTGACCACCATCGACCAAAGGATGGACGAGGACGGACTGTTCTTCTTCAGGTTGGACAAGCAGAAGTCGTTCATGGAGGAGCTAGTTATCTTTTCGGGCGACGATTGCATTCATGCTCGGGCCAGGGTGGAGAGCTATCCTAAGAGGAGAGAGAAGGCCCTGGAGAACGCCAAGGTCATGCTCCAAGAGCATATAGACCGACAGGATAAATAGGGAAAAATCATTCGGAACCGGGAAGCAGGGGTAGCCAAGCTTGGCCAACGGCGTAGGACTTAGGATCCTATCCTTAGTGGTTCGTGCGTTCAAATCGCACCCCCTGCACCATCTCTCCTTTTCTATCATGAACTTCACCTCCCGGATCTGAGTTTTCAATTTCGGCCAATGCCCCGCCCCTATCCCTTTTTAGAACGTTTAAAAGATGGTTATTTAATATTCAGGAGGCGAATAATAGAGTGCGCCCGGTTGGTAAGGTACATGTTGACGATCGTGATCAAATTAAGGTCCATATGGAATCAACTGAAATCGAGCTTTTGGTTCCTCCCCACACTGACCATAATAATATCCATAGGGGGAGCGGCCTTTACGATCTATTTGGATACCATATTGGATTTTAAGCCCACCGGGGTGTTCCAATATATTCTTCCAAGTAGTGTGAATTCTGCCCGCAGCGTTCTTTCCACCATATCTGGCGCGATGATCGGGGTTGCCGGAACGGTCTTTTCAATTACCCTTGTCGCTTTAACATTAGCTTCCTCCCAGTTTGGGTCCAGGCTTTTAAGGAATTTTATGCATGACCGAACGAATCAGATCGTGCTAGGCGCCTACGTCTCCACGTTCGTCTATTGCCTGTTCGTTCTAAATGCGGTAGATGATAACAATGGGATCGAATTCATTCCCGCCATCTCGATATTAACTGCCATTTCTGCCGCTGTCATCAATATTTTTCTGCTCATCATTTTTATCCATCACATATCCATGAGCATTCAAGCCGATAATGTGATCTCGGATGTCTCATCATCCCTCTCAAAAAATCTAGAATCATTATTTCCGGAGATGATCGGCGAAGATGCTGGTCAGAAAAATGAGGCGGACCCGGATCTATTTAAAATTGCTTTCGGTCAAAAAAATTTTGCCACATCATCTAAAAATGGTTATCTGGAATATGTCGATTATGATAATATCTTTCGTATCGCGAAAGAACACGACTCGCTGATCAAATTAATGTTCAGACCGGGGGATCATTTGGTAAGTGGCTCAATAACCATGGAGATCATTTCGGAGGATGATGTTCCAAATGAGGTAATTAAAAAACTACAGGAATTATTAATAATCGGGAGAGTGAGGACGCCATATCAGGATGCTGAATTTTCCATCAACCAAATGGTAGAGATCGCTGCGAGGGCGTTATCCCCTGGCGTCAATGATCCATTCACTGCCATCACCTGTATTGACAATCTGACCTCGACCATGTGTCAATTGACCCAGGTGAAGTTTCCTCCCTCATATCGTTATGACGAAGATGGCGTACTTAGAGTAATAGCTGATGTTTTGACCTTTGAGGGAATGCTAGGCACCGCTTTCAATCAGATCCGACAATTTTCTGGAGGGAGCCCAGCGGTGGTCATAAGGCTCATGGAATCTTTGCTCACCATCAACCATTTCGTTCGAACGGATGGTCAAAGGGAATGTGTCAAGAAACATGTAGGAATGGTATTGAGACTTGCTGAAAGTTCGTTCAAAGAGAAAAATGACATTTCAGATCTGAATGAAAGAAGCAAATTGATATTGGCATCATAGAAAATATCCGCGAGATCATTGATCGTTCATCAGTCTTGTTTTTTCAACGACCTCATCTGTGGTCATCGATCAGTGAGCCCGACCCTTTACACTTGGTCGGCGAGGGCGATGGTATGGTGCATAACATCCTCCAACATGATCTTCATCATCCTATCGGGCTCTTCGAACATCGGACTGTGCGCTGAATCTTCGAAGGTATAAAATCCTTTGATTGGTGCCATTATTTTATTAAAATAAGACCTGGCTTCACTGATGGAGACGGTATAATCAAATCGACCAGAAATGAAATATGTCGGTAGAGAGAGCTTGGTAACCATCATCGTAAGGTCGGTGGCCACCATTTCATCCCATAGCATTCGGCTGGAAAAGGCCTTGCCCCGCCAAATGTTCACCTTTTCACCCAAGGTATATTCACGGTCGAACCAGATAGGAAAGAAGATGCCGCGGACCACGGACCTCATATCACGTGTTGTGCCGATGCCGAGACCGTGCATGGCTTCATCGCGCAACGCCATGTATGCGGCGGGAAGTGGGACCGTTCCGGTCACCGGAACTTTTTCGAGCCTCCGGACCATTCTTCCATCCCCATTCTCCCTGTACTTTTTTAACATAAACTCATAAGCCAGTATTTCCGATCTCAGCTGATTTGCCATCTGGCTCAGAGCGATATAGGCATGAAAAAGATCGGGCCTCCGGGCTGCCGCCTGGATTCCGAAAAAGGTTCCCCCGGAATGCGCCATGAGGTAGACCTTGTCCTTTCCAAAGCGGTCACGGAGATAGTTTGCCACTTCCACCGTATCGGAGATCGTCTGCTCCACGGTCATGGTTTCCGGTGGTATGTCGTGGGTGTAAGATAGCCCGGAACCCCGTCGTTCCCACCAGCAGACGGAAAAATGTTCCTCCAGACCTGTTGGATATCTATCATTTAGAAAGTGCTCGGGCATGCCCGGCCCTCCGTGGAGGAACAGTAGCACCGGATTGGCGGGATTCTTGCTTCTGATGAACATCCCTTGCTCCACTCCGTTGATGGAGACGTGCGTTTTCTCTGAGATGCTTCCCGCCACGAGATCTCCGTTCTTGTCCAGGAGGGGTTTGGTCTTGCCGGGGCTCATTATGAGCAGAGCCCCGATCAGGATGATTAATAAAGTCAGGATGACGACGATGATTGTCAACATGGCCCCCCACCATTCATCGGAGGTTTAAATGAAATTACTGTTATTTTAGTCATTGGACTACTGAAAAATATTGACCAACAAGGGATTATTACGGGGGCGTTCTTTTCTATTTGTGCCATCTCTCAGACATTGCTAATATGGGTTCTTCAAAGATATGAAAAGGACACGTAAGATCTGAATAAAAAGATCGACTGACCAATGGAGATGGAATTCGTCAGTTGATCAGCTTATGGTCAATGGTGTAGGACTTAGTATCCCATCCTTAGTGGTTCGTGCGCTCAGATCGCACCCCCCCTGCATCATCCATATATCATTGCTTTGATCGGATCTCAACAAGACATTTCTGATCACACGTGTAAGTTCGACAGCGCTAAAATGTTACGACCTGGCGTGAGAAGATAAGCAGTACAGAAAAAAGATCAGATGGAGGGTATTTTCCATCGTGAAGGGAATGGTGCGCTGAAAGGTATCCTTCCTTCAAGCGTTTCAACTCATCATTCGCTCATCAAAGCTCAACGTCGTGAGATCGAACCTCGGCCATCAATTCCCCGCGCCTTAATGCAGAAGATCGGCCGAGCGTAGCTCTTCCGAGATCTTTTCAATGGCGGCCTTGATATTATCTGGTTTGCGCGCCCCGGTGCATACCAGCTTTCCGGAACCGAAGAGAAGGATGACCACCTTCGGATCGCTCAATCGGTAGACCAGTCCGGGGAACACCTCTGGTTCGTACTCCACGTTCTCCAAACCCAAGGTGATGACCACCGCGGTGAGGTTGATGGGCTGTCCGAGATCGGCTGAAGCGACAATGTTCTGAACCTCGAACGTGGGTGAGCCAGCGATCTTAACACCGGTCTTCCTTACGTTCATAACCACCGTTTCGATGGCGCGTTTGACCTGTTCCAGGGTCTTGGCTCCGGTGCAGACCATCTTTCCACTTCTGAAGAGAAGGGTCGCGGTCTTTGGGTCCTTCAATCGAAAGACCAAACCCGGGAAGACCTGGGGGTCATATTCCGCCCCTGATAGATTGACGGCAAGTGTGCTGAGGTCGAGCTCTGTGCCCAAATTTGCGGATGCTACGATATTTTGAATGAGATAGTCGGAAATAGAAACGCCCTAACAGGGATAAACCGAATTCGGTATTTACCAATGAGGGCGGTATCGAATAGTTAATCGTAGGAAAAATAGCAGTTTACGGTTTTAGACGACCGGCAGTTCCATTGGAACGACCGTTAATTGTATGGTCCGTAGATGATGATCTATCGTTCGCATCGTTCTATCTCGAAAATTTGTTTTGGATTATTTGGCGTATACGCTCTGACTCCAGCACCTGGATCTCTTCAGTGGTCATCTTCCCTCCGCTCTTCTTGACCTTGACCACCTCGGCCGAGGGATTGGTGAATACGAAGAGCTTAACGTTCTTAGAGGTCCCGTCCTTGAACCTGAACTTGTAGGTCAGCGGGAACTTGGACGACTGCATGAACTCACTGATGCTCAGCTCCTGGTCGATGTTCTGCCCGTCGAACACGCTCAAGCACATCTCCAAAGCGTACTTCCCGAAGGCGATGACGTTCAGTTCGTCCTTGCCGAGCAGATGCAGTTCGGCAATGAAATGCTCTTGACATTTTGTCGCCGCCTTGCGCCACTCCTTGTTGACGTCCCGGTCACTGGTTACCGGTACGCACTTGAGAGCGTGGGTCCAGTAAGTTCTGTCCCCGGTCGGATCGAACCTCCCGAACAACTGCACCACCTTGCTGAGAGGGTTGGCCTTCTTTACCTCGTCGGAAGGTTCGCCGTTCCGGCACAGTTCCACCAGTTTAGACTCCACGGCCTCGTTCGAGGCCAGCGATCGCAGCCAATGGCCCGGTTCCTGCGACACGATGAGAAAATCCACTTTGGAAGGGTCTGCCCGCCTGGGTAACGATATTGGCAATTTGGATCGATCTCGCGGGCAACCGGGGCACGGGCCGTTCACCTTTGACCTGAATTCTCCCCAGCTATCCTCCGGACCGTTGGCCATGGAGGGCATATCCGCGACGGTCCATTAAACCGTTTCACCTGATCGTCCGCTCCACGGATCATCGAACATCCGAACATATGCTCATGATCGACGATAGTTCAATATCGAGCTAATACCGTTAAGTGACTGGAATTCCATGGAACATCACATCGCCCGCGTGAGCGTTAAGGACAGTATGACAAAGGATGTGGTCACTGTCACCCCTGACACTGACCTGAAGAAGCTCAAAGAGATGTTCGAGCAGTACGATTTCAACAGCTTCCCGGTCCTGGACGGACAGAAGATGGTAGGTGTTGTCAGCAAATTGGATCTGTTGAGAGCGTTCAGCGCTGGCCTCCATGTCACCACTGGCCGTTTCATGAAGTTGTATAGCAATAACGCGGCCGATATCATGCACACGGCCACCGTCTACGTCTCACCGGAGGATCCCATATCAAAGGCCGCCGATTATATGGTGGAGTTCAAGCTGCGCAGCGTGCCCGTGCTGGAGCGGGGCGTACTTAAAGGCATGATTTCACGGCAGGACATCATTCGTTGTTTGATGATCGAATGACCTTGGCCTTTTTCCTCCTCGAGTAGAGGAAGTACCCTACCAACACCACGGCCAAACCTCCCAGGATCACATAATCCAGACCGTCGGTCCCTTCCCAGAACTGTATCCAGTTCTCTCCCAGGTAATAACCGGCCGATACCAGCACGGTGTTCCACACCAGCGCCCCGAAGAATGTGAAGATCACGAACTTGACCCGATCCATTTTCGCCAGACCTGCGGGGAATGAGATGATGGATCGTATACCAGGCATGGAGTGTCCAATGAAGATCCCCCACACACCCCACTTCTTGAACCAATTTTCTGCTGATTCCATCTTTTTCTCGTCCAATCCGAAGAATCGACCATAACGGTCCAATATCGGCCGGCCCAGGTGGTATGCCAAGAGGTAGGCTATGAAGGACCCCACGACCGCGCCGAGGGAACCTATCAGGATGACCAGGAAAAAGTTCAATTCCCCTGTATAGGCTACATACCCGGCGAAAGGCATTATCAACTCGCTCGGAATGGGAGTGAACACTCCCTCGACCAGCATGGCCAGGAACACACCTACGTATCCGGTGTTGTTAATGAGGTCGATGATGACCGTGTTGATGGAATCGATTATCATTAAGGTCCCTTTGCCCGTTCAAGGCAAGGAAGGTTATCGCTCATTCGTATTAATAAAAATCTGGCCCCTTTTTACCTAAATCATGTTAGATTTGTGGACAATTACCAACGTATATAAACCGGGAGATGTAAGGTGTAACACGGTGTAAAATATTGAAACCGTTTTTAGGACATGATTCTCTAGTGAGGATATTGGAAAAGACCATTGGTGTTACGAGCCCGATCGCGGATGAGGTTGCCCTACGCGTTCTGAACTTTTTTGGTTATCACGACGAGATCATAGATAATGCCTTGGACCATGACGACCGCCGACTTTTCTATTTCCTCCAGGACATGAAGATATTGGGCACCAGATGGGAAGAGACCCAGCTGGTATCTGGGCGCAATTGGCGCATTTTCTATTGGTCTTTGAACTGGGATACCATTCAAAGAATGCTAGACGATCGCCCCCAGATCAAGGAGCCAGAGGACCTTTACATGACCCTTCCTGATTCAGTTTGGGATCGTGAGCATGAACAGACTGGAATGACCTGAGAGCGACATCTTTTAAGTGACGAACGTCATCCAATGACGTGAAGTTCTGCTACTGCGGCCAGTGCAAGGACCTTCGACCGAGATCGTGGTACCATCATGGTGATTGCCTGCTCTGTGGCAATGAATGTGCGATCATCGTGGTCCCCATGTCCATCTTCGGCTACCTGATGTACATTTTTAGCGCGATAGGTGCCATCTTCGTCGTATTGGAACTGATTAACGAGGACGTGGGACTGGGAGAGGGACGTTTATACATCATGTTCGGCTCCCTTGTCCTGGCCATGGTTTTTACCTTTCTAGAGCAGGAACGCTCAACCAAATTGGCCAGGGAAAAGGTGGGTAAGGTACTCTAACCGGCAATGGTCAAGGAACAGGATACGACCGTTCCCTCGGTGCTTAACGAACGTAGGTCGGTGAAGAGGGAGAGCGACCCGTCGTCAAAGGGCGTACCGAAGATCAGGTCTTCACCCCCCACCGTCAATACCCACCAGGCTTTCATTCCCATGTTCTTGATCTCAAGCAGAGTGTCGTTGACCGCGCTTTCAATTATTTCCAAGGTGAATGAAGATGGGAAGGAAGCATCATGTGAGATCATGATCAGATACATTTCCAAGGATGTCTGTGACAATGCACTGCCATCGTTATAGGGTATTTCTCCGGCCAGCATGACAGAATGGAACGTTCTCGCCGTTTCGTTCGTTCGTTCCGATGAAACATCATTTCCAGGCATGAGAAGGAACGCGCTCAATACCGACAACACCACCAGGAACAACATCGCGTCCATCAGCACCGCCATCCCCCTCTGGTCCCTGGATATCACCATGACTGCACCTCCACCACACCCGACAAGGAATGACCGGCGACCATCAATAATGCTGGGGAGCGTTGGGCCACAACATCCCGGTCGGAGGGGGGCTGGTGACCTAAGATCAATAAGGTATCATTAGCGCCCATGAGCCTATAGGTCAATAGAACGCCATGAACCCCATCGGGAAGGAGCATCTCATCGGCGGACTTGGCTTGTATATACCCCATATCAAGCCCCCGACCATCTTTCGGCCAAAGTTCTTGCATCTGTAGCGAATCGAGAAGTTCCGATCTATCGATCTGATCGTCAAGGAAATTCACTGACCCGGCCGAGAGCATCACCAGGAACACGGATGATGCCGTGATGACCACCATGACCCCCAGTATCGACTCTAGGAAACCGCCTACACCCTCGGTCCCCATGCACCTCCCCTTTCTTGCTCGCACGAATCTTGTCAGAGCGGGTGAGGGTCTATAATCGTGTGATAACTGTAACTTACCTAGAAGACCCCTTTGCGATAATGGCCTAGGCTACTGCGTCCGCATTTGCGCCGCATCTCTTCCATCACCTCAATGTCAATCTCCCTGAAGCTCTTGGCGACGAACGCCGCCAGATCGGGATGTCTGCGACGCACGTCGATGCCCAATGAATCGACCCCCATGGCATTGAGCTCTGGCACCTTGTCCAGCAGCAGAAGGTCGGTGCTGTGCAGGATATGCACGAAACCTTCCTGGTCCCGATGAACGGGATAACGTACGCCCCTTTCGTCCGTCAAAGTCCCCTCGTCCAAGGTCGGGTCGCGGCTCAGCATCAGTTCCACTCGCCCGAACACCATCACCTCCGCCCTCTGATCTGAGCGGGCCAATAGCTGGAATATCTCCTCCTGGTTGAGTTCCGGAGACAGTGTCCATTGATGCATATTTGGGACAGTGAAGCTGTTGAAGACGTTCATATGATAGGAACCGTAACATCGTAGGTGGCGGTGCCTATGGAACTGGTCAACGGTGTTCACCATTACTGAACCGGCGTTCACCGGTCGGTCGTTCCAGGACAAGCGGGGAAGCATGAGGACGAACTCCTTCCCTTCGTCCTGACATAGGACCTCGGCCTCTTCCGCCTGCTTGTTACCGTCGTAATATATTCGATCGGCGTAAGGAAGAACTGCCCTAAGGACCGCCATACTGGAAACATAGAATGAAAGTTCGCTCGATACCTCCTTCCGGCGGAGCCGTTTGGAGGGGATCTCGACCGTCATCCTTTCCGCCGGCGCTTCCTTGAACTTGTGCCTATTGATGAGATCATCAAAACCTGAGAACTCGCGGTCCTTGGTCTTGTAGACACGATATTCACCATCCCTCATCCCGAAGGGCGGGGAGGCGATGACATCGGACCCAACAAGGTCGGATGGTCGAAGATCGAAGCCGCCGACCTTTTCGTCGCCGAGGTATAGGCTGATGCCATCACCGGCTTCCAGCATGCCCTTCGCCATCCGGACCTTTCCGCCACTCACTGACGCCAGCCCGATAGGTCTCCCCCTCGACTCCGGGAAAGCGGTCTGCATCACATCCTTATCGAGAAGATAACCGCCGGCGAATCCCCGGTTGAAGACCACCTCCAGTAATTCCTTCTCTCTCTCGGTGAGCAATGGTCTCTCTCCAGACCTGGCCCGTCGGATGACCTGGGAGTATATCTTGGATGTCAGGTACACGTACATGGGTGAACGCATTCGGCCCTCGATCTTCAGAGAGCATACGCCGGCCCGCATTAGATCCGGTACGGCCTCCACGCCGAAGGTGTCCGCCGTACTGAGCAGATACCCTTCCCGCCGGGGCATGGAGTACCGCTTCCGACAGGGTTGGGCGCAAGCTCCCCTATTCCCGGAACGACCGCCCAGGAAGCTGGAAAAAAGGCATTGCCCGGAGAAGCAGTAACAGAGAGCTCCATGAATGAACACCTCGACGCCGATCGGAGAACTCTCGGCCAGGGCCTGCACTTGTTCCCGGTCCAGCTCTCTTGCAAGGATGATCCTCTCGAGACCCTGTTCTTTGGCCCATTGCGCTCCATCGAGACTATGAATACCCATCTGGGTGGAGGCATGCACCGGTATCGATAAACGATCCTTTATCAGGGACATTAGGCCGCGGTCTTGCACGATGACGGCGTCAGCTTCCAGTCGGTCAAGCATCTCCACAAAGGAGAACGCTTCGGCCAGTTCCGTCTCCTTAATGAGGGTGTTGACGGTAACATACGTTCTCATTCCGTGATCGTGCGTGAGCTTTATGGCGCCGGCCAATTGACGATCGTCGAAGTTGCTGGCGAACCTACGGGCCCCGAAGTCCTTCCCACCCAGGTATACCGCGTCCGCTCCACCGGCGATGGCGGCCTTCAGCGCTTCCTGCGATCCCACCGGGGCGAGGAGTTCCATATCACGGAATCGACTGCTCGCATATTAATCCCCCTGGCGACGTAGCCTACGATTAACCGTCAACCAAAATACCTTCACTGGCGGTGCTCCCACCGGGAAGAACATGGCGAAGGTAGTGAAGATTCCAAGGACCAGGGCGATCGAAGGTCCCATCCCCTCATCTAAAATGAACTGCGAGTTCGTCTTGGACGGAAAGGACCTGTGTTTTGATTGCCTCGGTTGCCCAGTTTCGCATGATGCTCCTACTGAGAAGTGCCTACCAGCTTTCAGATATGCACTGGAGAAGAACCCCGGGACCAGGAGCTTCCTGTTGCGGGGCGAGAATCATGTTTGGTTACGCGAGAAAGGATTGGATTCATTGAGGTCATTGATCTCGGTCGAGAAGGCCTGGGAGACCTTTCGTATCACCATCCGCTCGCTTCCTTGCCGCCGTCCATTGTCAACGGAGCGTGTCTTGAGATATCTGGATAAGGCCATGGAAGGAAGGACCGAACTTTTCTGTCTTGGAGAGGGAGCCGTGTGCAAGGAGTGTTTGAAGATGCAAGAAGAGGCGTTGATCCACCTACATGCCGATCGACGTAGGGGACGGAAGCTCCTGGCCGCGGATAGGTTCCGGATCACCGAGGTCCCTGGGAGGTGTGAACGTTGACCTCCGATCCCCTGGCGATAAGGTTGCAGGATGCCCTTCCGTGGTTACGGCGTGACAGATTGATAAGACCGCCCTTCTCCGGATACTGGATTGAGAGGGAGGCCCCTCGTGGTTGGAATGCGGTGGATGAGACCGAGGTATTGGGCGGGCGCATCGATCTCATGACCGATGCTTCCGGTCTGCGTCACCGATACTGCCTGTTCCCCTGGGAGCATTTGGTGAGCGTCGAAATGCAGAGGAAGATAGCTGACTCCATTCTGAAGGTCAGGTCGTTCCCTCCGAAAGATTTCCGAGGAGGAGACATGGAGCTGAAGGCCCATGTGCAATCGGTGGTCCAGACCGTGGACCTCGAACCAGACCAGCAGGAGGAGTTCTTGGATGCTGTGGAACGCAACACCTTGGGTTTGGGCGTCCTTGATGTTCTGCTTCGGGACCCTAGGGTGGAGGACATTTACGTTGACGCGCCGTGCCAGCAGACGCGTGTGTATTTGACATTGAACCAAGCTGGACCGGGGCACGTGTTCGGGCGTTGCGAGACCAATTTGATCGTGTCGGAGAATGAGATGACCGGACTGGTCAGTCGCCTGAAGTACCGTTCGGGAAGACCTTTCTCCCGCTCCAACCCCATACTGGAAACGGAGCTGGGCGAAAACCAGGTCAGGGCCACGGCCCTTCGCCCTCCCCTCAGCCCTGACGGACTGGCCTTGGCGCTACGCAGGCGATCGGACAAACCTTGGACGCTCCTCCGCCTGGCGAGCTGCGGTGCCATGGACGAGGTCGTGGCCGGATTGCTTTCCTTCCTAGTGGATGGACGAGCATCGATCCTGGTATGCGGGGCCAGGGGATCTGGAAAATCCTCCTTGCTGTCATCCCTGCTCTTCGAATTTCCGGTGGACCAGCGCATCCTGGTAATTGAGGACACTCGGGAAGTGCCGGTCCGTTCATTGCAGGCCTTGGGCTTCAAGGCCCAGTCGATTTTAGTGGAACCAGCCAAGGACCAGGACCGGACCGAGGCTGCGGAAGAGGCATTACGCGTTTCATTGCGCTTGGGCGAATCGGCCATAGTGGTCGGCGAGGTCCGTGGGCGAGAGGCCATGACCTTATACGAAAGCATGCGGACCGGAAAGGCTGGCTCGTCAGTACTGGGCACCATCCACGGCGATGGAGCGCAGGAGGTGCACGATCGAGTGGTCAACGAACTTGGAATACCGGAAGCCTCCTTCGCTTCGACCGATGTCATCATCACCATGGGTCTGATACGCCCGGGCGGAGGACTGGGCCAGGTACGGCGAGTGACCGAGGTGGCCGAAGTGGTCAGAACGGACGAAGGCCTGGATTTCCTACCTATGCTGACCTACGACGGCGGATACCATCTATGCGACAGGGTGATCCCCCTCGTCAAGCGGATCTCTTCCGGATGGGGCATGAGCTATGAAGAGGGTATGCAGAACTTGCGGACGCGCGTGGAACTTCGCCGGTTGCTGCTTCAGTTCGCTAGCGATGACCCCACCTACCTCTCCCCATCGAGCGTGATGTCGGCCAACGAGTTCCTTTGGCAACATCGAGATCATGAAACCATGGACCTGCCCGCGGCCTTCGCCTCTTTCCTCAGAGAGAGGTGAGAACGTGTCCGAACCATGGTTCCGACTACCATCCATTTCCCATACCGTTCCTGACGTGTTCCGAAGGATGTATCCAGTGAAGGTAAGCCCGGGAACGTTGGACCTCATTCGTCGTGAAGGCTATAGATTGGATGATTACGTCCTGCGAACCTTCAACCTCATGTTGTGGTGCCTGGGGACCATGATACCTTTAGGAATGCTGATGGTGGTGGTCCTCCCTTACCCCTTTAGCCTCGTGGCCATCAGCCCGATGATACTGCCTTTCATTTTCCCGGCCTACAGGCTTTCATTGCCTGGACGACATTATCTTACCGAACAACGCACTTTTCTGTTGGATTCACCGGCGGTCATCGGGGCCATGACCATGAGCATGAATCGCTCCCCCTCGCTGGAAAGAGCTTTGGAGGTGGGGTCACGCAGTGGCTCCGGAGCCCTGCAGGCGTCATTGGCGCGAATGGTATGGAAGGCGTTGACCGGAGAGGTGCAGGACCTGAGGCGGGGTCTGTCCGCCTGGACCGCGACCTTGGATGGAGTGAACGAAGGATTGCGCCGGTCCCTGCATCTGATATTGGCGGCGGAGGATGAATCGGCCGAGGAAGGTAGGGACCGCCTCTTGGACCAAGCGAACTCTTTGGTCCTCGATAATCTGCGAGAGGCTTGCGAACGATACGTGGGGTCGCTCTCCTTCCCGGTGATGCTGGTGTTCGCCTTCGGAGTATTGGCACCGGTGATGCTTTTCTCCCTCATCCCCATGATCGGCCTGGGATCCAGCCTTCCTACGGACGGAGGGGTTATGAACACAATATCACTGGCCATTGTGCTTCTTGTCCTGGTGCCGACGGTGACCCTGCTTTATGTGAGAGCCATGCTAGGGCGCAACCCGCTCAGTCGAAATGAAAATGGTATGTTCACCGTACGTAGGAGGACGGTGGCGATGGCCCTGGTCGCCGTATCTGTTGCCACCACCGGTATCGTGGCCTTCGGCTCCATAACAGCATCCATACTGGTGGGGCTGTGTATTGCATTGTTCGCTCTGTATTCGAACGGGGGAGGAAAGAATGAAAAGGCGGACAAGGGACACACCCGATCGTTCATCGACGGGCTTTACCGTCTGGGGAACGCCATGATGGGCGGGCAGGACCTGGAAGCCTCTTTTCACGATGTGGTGCTGATGGAAGAAGGTGCGTTCTCCGAATGGGGTCTGAGGATGCTGCATGCCACCCGTACCGGGAGGATCTCACTGATACAGTCGTTGAAGGATGACAGATATCTCCGGGAAAGGAGCCCGGAACTGCACCAGAGCTACTTGACGGTCATGGAATGCGCCAAGGAGGACCACCAAGGGGCGGGGAAAGTAGCCATAAACCTGGCCCAATGCCAGAATGATATGGACAGGACCAAGAGGCACATACGGGAGAATCTACGCTCGGTCGTAGAGATGATGAACTCCACAAGCCTGTTCTTCGCCCCGGCCATCATAGGGCTCACCAGTGGCATAATGGGGATGATGGGTGGAGAGAAGGAATGCATCATGGCCGTGGCCTCCATATATGTGGTGCAGCTGGCGTTGTTAGTGAACTATTTCACTAGCAACTTGGATGGCTATGATGGTAGAGGAGAATGTCTTCGAACCTATGCGGTCAGAGGATATGTGGCCTTACTGATGTTTCTTACAGCTTCACTATGCGGTCAGACCTTTCTGTTCCACCTTCTCTGACTATGAGGAGCTCCAGGTCGCTGAGGTCATTCAGTTCCAGGGACAGTTTCTCTCCGGCCTCGTAGCCGTTGGTCATATCGATCCTCTTTTGCACGGTATCCAAAGGGGAGATCTCCATGGACCTTAGACCATCATAGAAACGTACAACTGGCCTACCTCCTTCCTTCACCCCAAGATTGCCCTTTCCCAAAGTGCACCGGGAAGAGAACTGCACACCGTCGATGAGGCAGGAGACCGGAGGTTCGGTGCCAGTGAAGAACGTGGCGAAGAACTTGCCTGGGAAGTACGAACGAGCGATCTTCCCCATTCTGTAGCCCAGCAGAACATAGGGACCTAGGTGTCCGTGAAAATCGGCGAGCCTCTTCAGTTCTTCGGGCATTTTGACCATGTCAACACTGAATCGTTCGAAATATAAAGTTCTTATTTCATAATTTCGGATAAGGATTAAGAAGGACCGGTACAGTAGCGGCAATACCATGAGGCCAATGTCCGCGGAGCGGCTGATGACCTTGCTGTTGGTCGTTATGGCCATCTCCTTGACCAGCGTCGTCGTTTCCCCTCTGACCTTACCAGAAAGCTCGGTTCCCGACCTCGGCGGGAGCATAGGAGTGGTGGACAATTGGAAGGAATTGCAGACCGTACCAATGCCGCAGCGCTTAGTTTATCTGATAGGGGATGTGAACTGTCATCAACAGCTCTCCAGATCCTACGTGCTGAACGACAATCAGATGCCAGTATGCGCTCGGGACCTGGGAATATTGATAGGATTGATGACCGGCGTGAGCATATATCTGGGTGTGCGACGCAAGGTCTCATGGACCATACTGGCGCTATTTTTAGTGCCCATGGCATTGGATGGCGGATTGCAGGCCATAAGCGATTACGAGTCCAGCAATCCTTTGCGCACCCTCACCGGAGCCTTGGCCGGTTTTGCGTTGGGTTGGGGAGCGAGTATATTGATCGACCACTATTATAGGGACGAAAATGTTCCCGAGAGGTCATCGGAAGGGTCGAGCCAGAAGTAAGCTTTGATACCTCCGAATATTGGGAAAATCCTTATATATAATCGTGTCAATTGAGCACAAGTTATTCCATATCATTCACTTTTACCGTTTTGGAGGATATGATTCGTATGGAGAATATGAAGACTGGCACTACCACATTAGGTATAGTCAACGCAGACGGCGTAGTCATGGCGTCCGAGCATCGGGCTACCATGGGTAACATTATCGCTCACAAAGAGGTCCAAAAGGTATTCAAGATCGATACCAATCTGGGCATGACCACCGCTGGACTGGTTGGAGACGCCCAGGTCATGGCACGATACCTGAGGGCAGAGGTGGAGCTTTACAAGTTGAAGAGGACCACCTCCATGAGCGTGAAGGCCGCGGCCACATTGACCTCTAACATTCTGAGAAGGGGCGGTGGCGCATACGGTTATTACTACGTGGGTCTGATCGTGGGCGGTTACGACCGAGAAGGAGGACACGTCTATTCCCTGGATGCGGCGGGCGGTTCGATACCTGATCATTATGTCAGCGTCGGTTCCGGTTCCCTATTCGCCTATGGTGTCCTTGAGGACCATTACAAGAAGGATATCACCCTGGACGAGGCCATCAACCTAGCGATACGAGCCCTGAACGCGGCTATGAAGAGGGACTCTGCCAGCGGCGACGGTGTTGATATCATTACCATCACCAAGGACGGATACGTCGCGGTGTCTCAGGAAGAGATCTCCAAGAGGGCTTCGCGTATGGGGATCAACATCCCCCACCCCAACTAAACCCCTTTCTTAACACATTTTCTGTTATACATTTCGTAAAGTGAACTTCATGAGCGCAGAAAGAATTCTCGAGGATGCCCGAGAACAGGTCAGGAAGATAGTACCTCCAGAGATCAACATATCTTCTATTGATTTTGAGGGCCCAGTAGTGGTCATTTACACCAAGGATATGGAGGCTTTTGCCTCCGGCAACGACATGATAAGACAGTTGGCGCAGGGATTGAGGCGCCGAGTGGCGATCCGCCCCGATGCTTCGTTGCTTGCGGATTCGAAAACCGTGGAAAAGAGGCTTCGCGAGATCATTCCGGAAGAAGCACAGATCACGGACATCTATTTCGATGACGACACCGGAGAGGTGACCATAGAGGCCATAGCCCCCGGGCTGGTCATCGGAAAGCAGGGCTCCATCCTCAACGAGATCAAGAAGGAGGTGGGCTGGGCGCCGAAGGTCGTTAGAGCCCCACCCATCCCATCCAAGACCGTCTCCGAGACCCGCGCTTATCTGCGTGAGGTCAGTGCGGAACGCAAGGATTTCCTGCGCAAGATCGGTAAGAAATTGGCCCAATCCAAATATGAGGGGGAAGGCTGGATCCGAATGACCTGCCTGGGAGGGTACCGCGAGGTCGGACGTTCCGCCACCCTGCTTTCCACCAGAGACAGTAAGATCCTTATCGACTGCGGCATGGACCCTTCCAGCAGCAGCAGTAAACCTTACTTCACCGCCCCGGAGTTCCAGCCACTTGACCAGCTGGACGCCGTTGTGATCACCCACGCTCATCTTGACCACTGTGGATTGCTGCCGACGCTCTTCAAGTACGGTTATGACGGCCCGGTGTATTGTACGCCCCCGACCAGGGACCTGATGTCCCTGAGCCTCATCGATAGCATCAAGGTGTCCCACGGTGAGTCCAACAAATCAGAGTACGAGTCCAAGCACATACGCGAGATGGTCAAACACTGCATCACCCTGAAGTATGGTGAGACGACCGATATTGCTTCCGACATACGGTTGACGATGCAGAACGCCGGGCACATTCTTGGTTCCGCGGTCTGCCATTTCCATATCGGGGATGGTCTGTATAACGTTGCCTTCACGGGAGATATGAAGTATGAGCGCAGCTGGTTGTTCAACGCCACCACCAACAAGTTTCCGCGATTGGAGACCTTGATCATTGAATCCACCTACGGAGGCTTCAACGACATCCAGCCTAGCCGGGTAGATGCCGCGACGCAGCTCAAGGGTATAATCGAGCGAGCCATAATGCAGCGCAAGGGCAAGATCGTCGTCCCGGTCTTCACTGTCGGACGTTCCCAAGAGGTCATGCTGGTCATCGAGGAACTGATGCGCACCGGAAAGGTTGATAAGGTGCCAGTATACCTGGATGGCAGCATATGGGAGGCTACGGCCATCCATACGGCGTATCCGGAATATCTCAACAGCCAATTGCGCACCCAGATATTCCAGATGGGACAGAACCCCTTCCTCAGTGACATCTTCAAACGGGTGGACAGTTCGAGTATGAGGGAGAACATAACCCATGATCCTGAACCGTGCATAGTTCTCGCCACCAGCGGAATGATGAACGGCGGACCGGTCATGGAGTACGTCAAGGCCTGGGCCAGCGATCCCAGCCAGACCCTGGTCTTCGTAGGATATCAGGCCGAAGGGACCATCGGTCGAAAGATCCAGAGAGGCGTTAAGGAACTGAACTTACAGGACAAGGGCAAGAGCATCACCGTGGAGTTCCGCATGAACGTGGAGATCGTCGACGGTTTCTCCGGCCACTCCGATCGGAGGCAGCTCATCAACTACATCGCTAGCCTGGACCCCAGACCGGAGAGGATAGTCATCGGTCACGGCGAGGAGCACAAGTGCCTCGAACTGGCCTCGGCCATCTACAAGAAGTTCAATGTGGAGACCAGGGCGCCGATGAACCTGGAGACCATCCGGTTCAAGTGAACGACGGAAAAACATTCCCTCGATCATAAAAAAATTAGGGTGGGGCACCCCCAAACCCTCAGAACCCGTAGATCTTGCTCATCTTCTCTTCCAGGTACTTTAGGAAAGGAGAAATGGTCAGCTCCTTCCCCGTCACTTCCCTGATCAGATCTGCCGGGTCGTACAGGTCGCCCTTGGAGTGGACGTTCTTCCCCAGCCATTGCAGCACCGGGGAGAACTCGCCCTTGCGCAGACCTTTCTTCCACTGCGGAACGTCCTTGTTCATCTTGTCGAGGAACATACCGGAGTAGATGTTGCCTAGCGCGTAGGAAGGGAAATAACCGAAACTGCCGCCGGACCAGTGGGTGTCCTGCAGCACGCCCTCTCCATCGTTCTCGATCTTCACGCCTAGATAATCGGCGTATTTCTGGTTCCATGCCTGCGGCAGTTCGTCTACCGTCAGCTTGTGCGCGAATATGTCCTTCTCGATCTCGAAACGGATGATGACGTGCAATGCGTACGTTACCTCGTCCGCCTCCACCCTGATCTTGGATGGGTTCACTGCGTTCGCCGCGGCGATTATGTCCTTGTTCTTCGATCCCTTGAACGATCTTGATGAGAACTTACGGAAGCGCGGCAGGGCATAGTTCAGGAACTCCGGGCTGCGTCCGACGATGTTCTCGACGAAGCGGCTCTGCGACTCGTGTATACCGTAGGAGCAGGGAGTACCTATGGGCTGGAACATCCATTCCCTGGGAATCCCCTGATCGTACAGAGCGTGACCGCCCTCGTGCATCACACTGAACAAGCTGGAGAAGAACCTGTCCTCGTAATAATGCGTGGTGATCCGCACGTCGTCGTAGGTGCCGACGGTGAATGGGTGCTCGGTCTCATCGAGTCGGCCGCCAGCCTTCTCGCTCATGGTATCGTACCCGATGAAGTTCATGGCATCGATCGATATCTTCCTCTGCACTTCGATGGGCACCTTGAGCGACATGATGGACAGGTCCGGTTTGAAATCTGCCCCTTGCACCTTGTCGATGAGCTTGATCAGTCCGTCGCGCAATCCGGCGAATATCTCGTTTATACGTTCCGCGGTCATATTAGGTTCGAACTGGTCCAGCAATGCATCGTAAGGGGTCTTCGTCCCTTTCACCTGCATCAATATGTCCGCGGCCTGCTCCCGCAGCTCGATCATCTTTGCCAGGTCGTCCCGGAACATCTTGAAGTCCTTGGCCGCCTTAGCCTTCTTCCAAGAACCGTTGCATTGAGTACGGTGCTTGGCCGTCTCGGTGACCAATGAATCTGGGAGCTTGGCGCTCTCGTTGTAGCTCTTGCGGAACAGATGCACGTTCCTCTTCTGCAGCACATCGAACGACCCTTGGTCCTTCTCGCACTGTTCCAACAATCGGGGTATCTCAGGGTCGGTGAGCTTCTTGTGAATGAGAAGCTCCATCGCGGATAGTTGCTCGCCGCGCATGGCCAAGGCCCGCGGGGGCATCTTAGTCTCCATGTCCCAATAGAGAACGTCAGTGGCGGAGCCCAGGACGAACATCTCCTTGGAACGTTCCATGAGAACGGAATATGCACTACTGTCATTGGGCGTCATTTGCATCGAACAACTGTATGGTCGGGCCGAAATTAATCTTTGCCATCATACCTTCCATAACAACGAGAGATCACTATGCCAGGTATCGTGAGGTTTTGTGAGACGGTGCCGCATCGTATTTCGCCGAAGGTGTGTTTTTTCGGTGATGGCACCCTACAATTACAGCATAAGGATGGGGGTTTCATACGGTCGGAGCTTTGATCGTTGCCGTAGCAGCTGTATGGTATTGGAGGTTTAGCAAGAAGAGGAAAGGTCGATCCTGATCGCTGTCACAGACCGAGCCTTAGAGAGAACAGGCTGACCATGTCCAATGCCGCCCTTCCACGCGGCGTTATCGCATAATCGCCACGGTTCTTGACCTTGCTGACATAACCCTCGTCCAACAGTGGCCGAATGTGGAACTGCAGATGCCCCGTCCTCATTTCCAGGTCCCTGCTGAGGTCTGTGAAGGCGCGGTCCCGTACACTTAGTACCTGCAGGATACGCAGACGCGTAGAATGGGAGAGCGGAGCCATCATTTTCGAGGCACCGTCCAGGTCCTTAAGATGCTCTTCGATCACTGAACGGCCGTCCGGGGAGGGGGCGTTCACCCTATCGAACATCTTTTGCACGAAGGTGATCAACGCTCTCACGTCCCGCACCATCCCCAGCTGTAAGCGGTGGCAATCCTTGTTTTGACATGGTGAATGCAGACCGGCGATCATTGATTCGGCCCTCTCTAGCTCCTGCATCGGTGTATCAAAGTCATCTTTGAGGAGACTGATCGAAATGCCTTGGAAGATCCCGTTGAGCTCGTCACGGCAATCCTTGCGGTTGGGACACGTGGAGACGCGATCGATGCGGTCCAGATTGGATGTCAAGAACTGGTGATAGTAATCTGTGATGACGTATTGGATCTGGGCCAGGACCACCTTCTTGAAGTCCTCGTAACGGACGCCTAACACCGCATTCCCCAACCCGCTGATCTCCGCCTTGAGCTCCTCGATGGACCGAACCAACTCCGTTTCACTGCTCATTTAGTATAGAGATATGTTATTTCATAATATTAATGTATTATTCCTGCTTTGCTCAACCAAGGTGAAAAACATGGAATTCAAGGATTTCGTACAGAACGCCAGCAAGGAACAGTTGATCGCCCTAGGTACCCTGGGGATGTGGATGCAGGAGAAGGTACCGGTATACTGTAACTGCAAAGAGAAGTGCAATCAGAACTGCCAATTAACCAAGGAGCTCAATGAGGCCCTGATACTGGCGGGACAGCGCCTGCAGAACTAATGATGTCAGACTGAAGAGACAATGCGTCCTACCGGACGTGCTACCGCGCGTTCCGGCTTTTTTTATCCTCGACCGGCCCGCGGAAGTTCTTGATGACCTGATCTAACATTATCCGATCGGAGGAGTGGGGCAAAGCTTTGATCGATCGTAAAAAACATTAGATGCTGAAGGGTCCAGTAATATCGTATGACGAGTGCCGATCGAGCATCGGTCTATGATCCGGAATATATGAGAATACTGCATATGAAAACATCAGGGCCACATTCCAAATCCAAAGAGAATATCGAGGGATGCTACGATTATGAGCGAGAGCGAATAGATGATCATGGTCACATGGAAAAATGGAAGTACTCTTAATGTTGCCTTTGGGGTTTGATATTTTAGTATGGTACGGTTCGCCATCAATAGTAGCATGAACCCGATCGCAAACCCGAAAAGGACATACCATCCCAGATAGGCTGCGAAAATCACTGCGGTCACAAGATGGACGCATGTGAAGAAAAGGATCCAATGACCGGTCCGTGGAATGCCATATAGGACGGTCACCGACCTCATCCCTCGCGCCTTATCATTTAGGATATCGATCAGATCGTTCGCGCCAAGATGCGCCTCTGCGAACGGATAAAAGAATAGGAAGTACAGCAGAACAATCGCATCTGGATGACCTACGATGAGGTAGCCTGCCACCGGAAAAAGCGTAAAATCCGTACGACCCAGCAATTGGGCGATGGGATAGTTTTGCTTTCGTTTGTGAATTTGGTAGAAACACTCCACACCGTAGCCATAGGCTGCAATGATCAGCAGATAGATCGAATGGGGGGCTGGAAGCGTCAGAATGATGATTATTGAGAGAGCGACCAAAATGAAGAACAATGTCAACGCCTGTCTTCCAGAGATCAAACCGGTTGAGATCGGGCGTTCCTTGAACATTCTCCAATAATTGGTTAGGCTGTTCTCAACGTCCTTCTTGTCCAGGTCCCTATCGACATAATCGTTTAGGACCAGCCCTGCCTCGAATCCGAAGAAACCGATCAGTATCGCCTTGATCACCAGGATCCAGTCAAAACCACCATGGTAGGCAAAGGCAAGGAACAATCCAGAACAGAACAATAGCGGCCAAGCGAACCCGAACTGCAGTCTGGTCAGATCCATGTACGCGTTGATGGTATCTTTCCTCGACCTCTTGACCCCAACCGCGTCATTCACCGATGATAAATATCACCAAGGATGATAATAATTTGCTCGATAAAATTGTAAAGATCCGATAGAGAGATATCTGAGGTCTCCATCTAATTTTCAAACACATATTTTTTCAAGGGACCGCAATCGCTTCGATCGTGAACGCGCTCAGTAATGCGTAAATAGTCAGAAAATTACTCTAAATCAGTGAGTGAATGAGGAGAAAGATCAAGGAAGTGATCTCGGGCATCGTGCTCGTCATTTCCATCGTGGGAATTTATTTGTTCACGCAGCAGATGATCTTCTCCACTTCAAACACGGGATATTATGGCATTGCTATACTGGTGATGGTGGCCCTATGCCTCATAAGCATGCTTGCCTTGGTCACATTCTCCAGCTCAGGATGGAGTCTTGAAGGTTCTTGTGGGGAATGGGTTGCTGCTGCTTTGATGAATCCATTTATGCTGCTATTTTACAAAAACAAGGAAAAAGAGAATGACGCTGTAGTAATGAAGATGGAACATCAGAAATGGGACGAGGAATACTGGAATAGGTCGAAGTAACTTCTTAAAAGACGATCCATCGATTATTTCATGGTTAATGATACTTTATCAATAATTTTACATTATCAGATCATAAAAAGGTAGCTCAGAACATTTAGATGCGTGGTAAGAGCACCCCCGTGTAAAAAACCAAAAATAATTTAAAAAATGAGGTGACTGGATATGTATAATGATGCGGGGAAAGGGATTTGAACCCTTGGACCACTAAGGACTAGACCCTCAATCTTCGCACACACATATTAGATAATAGCCAGATCACTATTAATACGCTGCTCGGGACTCACTAATTCAAGTCTTGTTGAAACATATTCAAGAAACGCTGATCGATGTTCGTACACGATTCCAAATTAACATATATTTAAGTGATTAATTGATTTCAGGGATCCATTGGGGAAGAAGAGATTATTGGTCATCTTGGGTTGTTTGATAACCATCATCATCGTTTTAAGTGCCGCTATCTTCATAGCAGGAATGAGCCCCGAAAAGACCCTTGCAGAACGAATGGCCTTGGCGTCTTCAGACATTAATGAGATTGGCGGGCACGTCGGTGAAGGATCGGCTGGGGCCCCTAAATATTTCAGTAATTCGACCTCAGATTATTGGTATTTAATAAGCGGGAACGAATTCTCGGGGTATGTCCATATCTACGCGTTCAACTCGATGTCACTTTGTCAATCTGAATATTCCAATGGGATCCATCATGATTTAGCCGATAATTGCACCACCATCATCGGCCTCGGTAACGGAACGGATCGCGGATACATTGCTTGGAATGCGACCTCCAAAAAATATTCAATCGATTTCAGTGTTGACAGTGTTATTGTTACGATGCACTTTGAATATTACCCATTACTACCTTTGGACAAGGAGTTATCAGATGGGAAAGTTGTTTTTATCATCATTGTTCAGTATTATAATATCGTGACCATCTTAAACGATTGAGTTGCCTTAGATATTAAAAAAAGAGGAGATATTGAAAGCTGATTTCATATCGGGAATAATTCGCATATCATTCAAAAATGGATATGTGGTGCGGGGAAAGGGATTTGAACCCTTGGACCACTAAGGACTAGACCCTCAATCTAGCGCCGTTGACCAAGCTTGGCTATCCCCGCATGGCTTTTTTGGGAATGGGGGAGACCGTTATTAAGCTTTGCATATGGGGTCATCTCCCAGAAGACCATTTGAGATTCGCTTACCTGTCTGGCCAGAACCTTTTCACTTCCTACACTCATGCCCCTTTCCTCTCATTTATATATGGGAATCCCATAAGTTGGAACGTCGGGAGAGGGAGGGCGACTGACGGTAGGGCCTTCGGGCCCAGCTGAGGAAGGTCCCTCCTCCATGAGAAAGGTGGACCGCGAAAGTGGTTTGGCGAGAGCCAAGGCAAGGGCACAGAAACGACACAGCCCCGGGGTAGGATGAATCGCTTGGCGAGGACGTTCCCCGAGGATCTGGTGAAACGGCGACCCCCCACCGGAGCAAGCCCAAACAGCCGGAATGACAGCTCAGGACCGGCGGGTAGGGCGCATAGTTGAATGTTGCCTGAAACAGAAGGGGGCCTACTACCCTCACCTGACACATGGCCCGCTTTTCCAGCGGCCTTTATTATGCTTTCACGCTCCCTGCACAGCGCAGATAGAGTAACTCACACCCCTTGGTCAGTTCGAGGGGGAAAATGAACAGTAAAGAAGGAAAGTTAGTAATTATCAAGGAGAGGGTGCCTCTGCGCACCCATGAGATGCTGCGCCGAGAGTTGAAGAAGGGACGGAAGGCGCTATACATATCCAAGCACTCACCCAGGCAGCTTGAGATGCAATTCCAACCGGTCAAGGATAACATGACCGCCCTGTGGCTTTCACCCCGTACCGAGGACGATTGCATTCCTCCGATGAACCTGCAGCGCTTCGAGCAGAGCATCGTGGATTTCCTGAAAGACAACGACGATTCCATCGTCGTGCTGAACGGCCTAGATGTCCTCTACATGTGGAACGGCATACGCCCGGTCATCAATTCGATAAAGAGGGCCAAGGGAACATTGGGAAATGCGGAATTCGTGATCAGTCTGGACCCCAAGGAATATTATCCGGAATATGTGGGCGCACTGGAACGAATTTCTGACAAAGTGGTCTGCACCTGAGGTCGAAGGCGGTCCTTCCGCCCGATCCCTCTTTTTTTCGAAACCCTATTGACCATGAGAGACCATTGGCCATATCATGTCCGCTTTGAACGTTATTCTCACCACGGTATCCGACGACAACATCTCAGGTTCTTCGGAGATCTATTCAGAACTATTGCGTGAACTGATGAAGGTGGTCTCGCAGAAGCCCTCGTCCCGAGAATGGCAGGATTTCGCCACCGGACTAACCAAGGTCAAGAGGTCCATGGCCCCGATACAGAACGTGGCCGGTTCGTTACAAGTGTTGCTCAATGCCAGCATACCGGAGGAGCAGTTGAACGGGTTCATCAAAGGTTTCCTGACCGATCTGGTGGAAAGGGAGGGCCAGGCCGCCGAAACCATAGCCATGACCTTTATCCATGAGCATCGGCCGAAGAAAATTGTGACGATCTCCTATTCCAGTACGGTAATGGCAGCGATCTTGGCCCTACCCAAGGAAGTGGAGGTCTCGGTGGCCGAATCATTGCCCTTAGGAGAGGGAACTATCACCTACCGCAGGCTTCTGGAGAAAGGGGTCAAGGTATCGTTGTTCCGAGATTCCATGATCGCCTCGGAGGTAGCCGCGGCCGACCTGGTACTGGTAGGGGCTGACGCGATCAGTCCGGAAGGTGTGGTCAACAAGGTCGGCACACGACTGCTGGCGATGGTCGCGAAGGATCAGGGTGTTAACATGGTGACATTATGTTCCACGTCCAAGCTCATCCCGGTGTTGGACATGGATCCCATGGCCTCGGTTAAGAGCTCCGAGGGATTAAGTTACCGTGAATCGATCTTCGAGATCGCTCCCCTTTCACTGTTTCATTCGGTCATAACAGAGGAAGGAGCGCTCTCTGGCGAAGAGATGGAGAAGCGCTTACTGCGAGACCGGAGCAAGATGAAGGAGAACGACTGCCACGATTGTTGATCAGCCGACCCGTTGCAGGAATTGTTTGACCTGTGAATCGAAGCCGTTCGTTTCGATGTCCAATTCAGTACCCTGTTCCTGGGTCACTGTCACCTGGACGTAGCCGGAGTCGCTCTTGAACAGCAAGTGCTGAGGGGATTCCTCCTCCACAGCTATCTCCATTCTTCCGAAATACTCCTTGGCCTTTTCTAAAGCCCTTTCCGGGCTCAGCTTGGTTGTCGCTCCGTATCTCATTCGCAATTCCCCTTGGGGAAAGCCAATGCGCCCATAACTATTTTTTTATCTGGTCCACCGATGCGATATCGATGTCTCGTCATTCAAATCTCAGGACCTCGGCCGGAGAGACCTTGCTGGCACCTCTAGCCGCTGGCAGAACGCTCAGCATCGTGGCCAGGAATGCCAGAACGCCCACGATTATTATCGACTGCCAATCGATGACGAAGACGAAGTCCTGGGACTGCAATGCTACATTCCAGAGCTGATATCCTACCACGATCCCTAGCGATGTACCGGCAACGATCCCTAGCAATGATATGAACGCCGATTCCAAGGCGAAGTTGACCACCACCATGCGTTTGGTGAAACCGATCGCCCTCATCATCCCGATCTCCAGCCTCCTCTCGTGGATGGACCGGATGGTGATTATTCCCAGCCCGGCAATGCCGATGATCAGGCCCATTGCCAGGAAGGCTCGGAACAGAGTGAAGATGGAGTCGATGCTGGAAGTGATCTCCTCGGCCAATGCCTTGACCGATATGGTGCTCATGCCCACATCCAAGAAGTCCTTCTCCAGCAATACGGATTGCTCCTTGGCGTCCAGACCGGGTGTGTAACTGATGAGCAGCCGGTTCAATCCCTGGGCCTTGAAGCTGCCGTAGGCGGTGCTTTCATTGACGAACAGACCTGCTAGGGTGCTCTGTTTCATCACTCCCACCACGGTGATGTTGGTGATCGTACCATCGAAGGCTATCACTCGGAACGAATCACCCACCACCAGACCGGGATTGTCGGAGAAGGATGTGAACTGGTTCATGTTCGACGCCATTCCGCCGTCTATGATCGCCAAGGAACCGTTGTTCAACAATCCTTCCCATACTTCTTCTTCGCTTGCGAATCTGGATAGGTCCCATTTATCGAGAGGGTAGTAACCCTCGGTATAGAACCGCCGGTCCACTCCCAATCCTATCGTATCGAACTGATATGTTTCCTCCCCTCCAGCGATCTCGCGTGTCCCATTGATCCTTATCCCTACCGTAGGTAGGGCCACGATGTTGCTCACGTTACCTTTCTGCAGGAAACCGTCGCTGGCGTTGATCCTATCCCATGGGTCCTGGTCCAATACCGTACGGGGGTCCAATGTGAAGGCGACGGTGTCGAAGCCCCCGGAGGTCTCCTCCACCATGATCGGGATGTTGTAGTCCAGTACCCCGGAGATCATGGTCAGGATGGTGACCGTGAATATCACGAGGCCGAAGATGAATATGCTCAATCCCGTCCGCACCTTGGCCTTCAAAGGATAGGATATGGCCGTGCGGACCACCGCCCTATAGGAGGACTTGGCCCTTATTACAGTGGTAAAGAAGCGAATGATGGCGTCTGAGTTGAACATCACGAGCAGGAGCAGAGAGACCAACATGAAGAGGCCCGCCACCACCAACATCTCTATTTCTTCATCGAATGGGAATATCTTGAATCCGATCGCCATGCCCAACCAGAGACCCAGTGTCATCAGGGCCGCGGCGTTCCAGGCCAGTCGGTCTCCTACGAACCGTCTTATCAGGAGTCCCAACGAAAGGGTGATCAAAGAGAGTCCGCTGTAGGCCGCCCCTAGATTTTCCAGGACCACTCCTAAAGCGGTCAACAGGAACCCGGCCATCACCATGGAGACGCCTATGAGAAAGGACCTGCGGTCCTTGATCGGTACAGGAGGCTCTGGTATGTTCTTTATCGCTCTCACGATGTTCATCTTTGAGATGCGCCCCGTAGCCACGTATACCGTGGTTATGGTGATCAGGAACCCCATAAGGTAAGAATAGGCCATCCCGGAGGGCGTGAAGGTGAAATAGTCTGCGATCGAGAGCCCGGAAAAACCGAAAACGCCTGAAACCGAAAGGATGATTATGTATGCCAGAACCACTCCCAGCAGAGTGCCTATTCCGGCGGCCACCGCCCCATAGATGACCCCTTCATATATGAAGAGCCTCCCCATGGTGGACCTCAGCATCCCAACTGCCCTGGTGATGCCCATTTCCGATTTGCGCTCTTCCCCCAACATCGTGAATATATTGAGAACCAAGGCCGCCCCGGCAATGACCGAGAAAGAGCCGAACACGAAGAACAGGGAGGTGAACGATGTTAGGGCGTCACGACCGTCCTCCAAGGTCTCCTGTTGGTCCTGGACGATCTCCAGCCCGAGGTCCGATCGGTCATCCAAAACCGCCTGGATCTGTTGGCGGGCGTCCGAAACATGTGCTTTGCCCTCGCTGAGCAATGTTACGAAGATAAGATTGTTCCTCCCTTCGTTCCCGGTCCAGGATTGCAGCGTCGAACGTTCTACGAATATGCTAGGGGCGGATTGGAACTGTCCAGAACTGAGCTGATAACCACCCAGACCATCAGAGGTCACGATCCTTTCCAAGGTCAACGGTAGAACGTTGGTCCCTCGGACCAGCAGTAGCTGGTCCCCGACCGCCGCATCCAGTTCCAAGGCGGCGCTCTGTGGCAGGAACACACCTCCGGGCAAGGGGGCTGTGGTTATGGGTCCCTCATCAGCTATGGTGAAACCGCCGAAATTGGCCACCATGTCCCCTTCCACCCCCAGGGCGACGTTGTTGAGCGAAGACAGGCCGGTCCTTTGATCGATCACCACCGCGTTCTCCAGACTAGCTTGCGCCACGTGTTCGATCCAATCCGTGGAACCGAGATCGGATAAGATCGCCTGGAGTTCGGTATCATTCAGGTAGACGTAATTAGTGGCGAAGGGCGAAGCAACCACAAAATCGACCTCACCGAGCCCCTCGGTGACCTGATTCACTATGAGATTGTCCAGGGTGTCACTGACCGCGAAGGATGCGGAAATGATCGCCGTACCCACCATCAATCCTCCGACCACCAAGGCGGTCGTGGTCGGCCTCCTGATGGCGTAACGAAGGGCCATGGTGAAGACCACCAGATTATGACGGGCGTCCATGAGCACGATCAGAATGATGAGCATTATGTTCAATATCAGGGAGAGAGCCGTATCAAAAAACAGCCAGGGGGCTAATAGTATTATTGCCACCAAGGTCATTTTGATGATAACGAACCACTTGGACAACGGGTCAACCCCTGTCGATTATATCCTGGCAAACGGTACTGACCTTGCCGTCATCGTCCACGATCTCCCCGTCCCTCATGTGGATGATGCGATCGCACTTCATGCCGACCTCGGGATCGTGGGTAACGATGACGAAGGTCTGTTGGTTCTCCTGATTGAGTCGCCTCATTAGCGCCACGACCTCATCGGCGGTCTTCTTGTCCAGATCTCCGGTCGGTTCGTCCGCCCATACAAGTGCGGGTGTGTTTACCAGCGCCCGGGCGATCGTGACCCTCTGCCTTTCGCCCCCTGATAGGGAGGCCGGACGGAGTGGGGCCCGGTCCTTAAGACCCACTGTCTCCAGTAGTTTCAGGGCCTTCTCTCTGGCTATGGACGGGCTCTCCCCTGAAATGAGCAATGGGAGCTCCACGTTCTCCTGGGCGGACAGTACTGGCAACAGATTATAGAATTGAAAGATGAATCCCATCCTTCGGGCTCGAAAACGGGTTTTTTCGTTATCGTCCATCTTGGTCAGTTCCACCCCCTCGATCAGAACCTGGCCGGAACTCACATCATCGATACCGGACAGGCAGTTGAGCAAGGTGGTCTTTCCGCATCCGGAAGGTCCCATGACCGCCACCATCTCCCCCTTCTTGATCTCCATGGTGATGCCTTTCAGAGCCTCCACTCGGATATCCCCAGTAACATAGGTCTTAATGATATCCTGGCAACGAATTATGGACAATTTACTCCCCCAAGATGTTTATGATACTTCGGAATATGATATATAATCGTTGTCCAGGGGATCCTTCAGTTCAACGTAAGAGCATGAACAGGTTTACCAAAACTAATAAAATTACCAGGGAACCGACGTTCAATTTCACCTGTCGAATGACCTTCCTTCGGTCGTAGGTTTTCAGGAACAGACCGGTAAAGCTAGCAGCGATCGGTATCGCACAGACCATCATTAGCGTTGACAGTTCCAGCTCCCAGTACTCACCGAGCAAGGTGAGGATCGACCAGATAAGAGTACTGAGCGATACGCAGATGAATGATATCGCCGCCCCTCTCCTCAGACCCATACGGACCATCAGATTCACTTTACCCCCGGCCTGGTCACCCTTTAGGTCGGGCATCTCAACGCTCAGTATGAAAAATCCCACGAAACCAAAAAGCGGTAGGCAGGTGATCATGAATTTGAGGTCTAACCCCCCATTGACGACCATGTATCCCATGCCAGGCATGACCAGCCCCGCGGCTAGCACCGTCGATACCTCCCCTAGTCCCCGATAGCTCAAACGGAGAGGTGGCGCGGCATAAAAATAGCCAAGCAGAGCACCGAACAGGACGAAGGGAAGGAAGTACCAGGGCATATTGAATGTGATTTGGAATGCGAATGCCGCCACCATTGCAAGACATATCAGCGACCAGGAGATGCAAAGGGCGGCCCGGGCGTATTCTGGATTTTTATTTAGAACCCCGCTTCCGCCTGAAAGGACCGAAGGGGTGTTCGCTGCGTCGACCTCTTGATCAAAGTAATCGTTGGAATAACTAAGAGATATCTGTGCGAGGAGAAATATCAAGTAACCCAGAGCGAAACGGCCAGCATCCGGTCCTGTTGGGTCCCCTCTCGCTAAAAGAGATCCAAGCAGGAAAAGTAACAGACCTGGTAATAGAAATTGTGGGCGGCTCAATCGCAGTAGAGCCCATATCTTCTTTCGTTCCCTGGCCCCATCTGACATCGGGTTTTCACCTCAACATAAATGACCTAGATCGGTCGGTCGAAGAGAAGCTCCCCGACATGTTTAGGAAATATGAAGGGGGCTGTGGGTGTGCAGTGATTACATTTCTTTTCATTGCTATGACATATGAGGCGTGCTCGAATATTTCACAATAAAGGTTCTAAATTTATTGTGAACGCCCACTTATGAGATGAAATTGGGGTGCATTCATCAATTTATGAACTTGATCGTTGAACGCTTTACGAGGAATCGCATAGCCGGTCTTTGAATTTCTTCTAAAAAGTTGTAACGAGATCTATTAATGTATTATTATGTACATCATAGTCCATAAATGCTATATATTGCATTATCCTTTTCTCTATTTCATGAAAGATGATGTCAGGATCACCCTAGGCGTTAATGACATTCCGAAGCGCTGGTACAATATCGCTGCCGATTCCCCTGTCCCGATCCCTCCGCCGCTGAACCCGGGCACCAACCAACCTCTGAAGCCAGAGGAGATGGAGGCCATCTTCCCCAAGAACATCATCGCTCAGGAGTATTCTACCGAGCGCTACATTGACATTCCAGAAGAAGTGCGTGAGGCCTATATCATGTTGAACCGCCCCTCCCCCTTGGTTCGGGCGGTCCGACTGGAAAAGGCGCTTAAGACCCCAGCTAAGATCTACTACAAGCGGGAAGATCTCAGCCCCTGCGGTTCCCATAAGCCCAACACCGCGGTTCCACAAGCCTACTTTAACATGGTGGCAGGGACAGAGCACTTGACCACTGAGACCGGTGCCGGGCAATGGGGATCTTCCCTTGCCCTAGCATGTTCTATGTTCGATCTTAGCTGTAAGGTCTTCATGGTGAGGGTCTCCTACGACTCTAAGCCCTATCGCCGCTTCGTCATGCAGACCTACGGCGCCGATGTCTACGCCAGCCCTAGCCCGGAGACAAATTACGGCCGCACTCTCTTGAAGAGCGATCCTACCAACCCTGGAAGTCTAGGCATCGCCATCAGCGAGGCCGTTGAACTGGCGGTCAGCACCCCCAATACAAAGTACAGCCTTGGCAGCGTGGCCAATCACGTCATGATACATCAGTCGGTGATCGGACAAGAGCTCATCGAGCAAATGAAGATCGCCGAGATCGTTCCGGACTACATGGTCGCCTGTGTTGGCGGTGGCAGTAACTTTGCCGGATTTGCCTTCCCCCTGTTGGCACAGAAGATAAAAGGGACGATAGACACTGAGTTCATCGCCGCCGAGCCCGTTTCAGTTCCTTCCTTGACCAAGGGAGAGTATCGTTACGATTTCGGAGATACCGCGGGATTGACGCCTCTGTTCAAGATGTTCACCATGGGTCATGAGTTCATGCCTTCCCCCATACACGCCGGCGGTCTGCGCTATCACGGAATGGCTCCCACCGTCAGTCTGATGAAGAACTTGGGATTGGTCAAAGCAGTGGGCGTTGAACAAAAGGACACTTTCTCTGCTGGTGTGCAGTTCGCTTTGGCGGAAGGAGTGATCCCAGCACCGGAGAGCACCCATGCCATCCGGGCGGCCATAGACCTAGCCCTGGAGGCCAAGCGCAACAATGAGGAGAAGGTCATCGTCTTCAACCTCTCTGGACATGGGTTGCTAGATATGGCTGGGTACGACAGCTATTTCAATGGCAAACTATAGGGATCTTCTTAGATCCGACCCGGGGGCGTGAGCCCCCATATTTTTTATTTTTATCACTGAAAGACTTTGATTTCACTAATACAATTATTTATAAAATATCGCCATTACCGTTGTTAGTGGGTCGGGGAAGTAAATTGAGGAAGTGTCTTGTGCGCCGAACTTGAAGTCGAAAATGGATTGAAATTCTACTCCATCGAGGTTCGTTCAGACTTCGGCCTGTTCACTTTGGACCACGGGCGCATCTACATGATCATCAATGAACGTCTGGACAAGACGCTTTCATTGATAAATGGCATGGCTTCTGCCGGTAAGGACATCATCTGTGTCAGCCGAATGCACCCGGATATGCTGCGGGGGCGATATCCATTACAAGAAATTCATTCCCTTTGGCTTAGCGAAAGCGGCAACAGCCCTAGGATATCACCTGATCAATTGGACCAGATCGTGGAAGAAATTTCTAATTTCGTTCAAGAAAGAAAGAACGCAGTGGCCGTCTTGGACGGCCTGGAATACATTTCCCTGTTCACCGATTTTCGCTCGTTGAACATCTTTTTGGAGGAATTGAACGATGTCGTTATGGCGTCGCGGTCAATCCTTTTGATACCAGTAGATCCGCGCCTATTTGACCCTTGTCAACTGGCACGGTTGCGTCGCTTTGCTGAGATCCTTCATTGAGCTGTGAGGTGTCCATCTGGGGAAACGCCTCCCATAACCTCTTCAGGTCCCTCTCCTCGAAGGTCAGCGGATCTATGGATATGATCATGCTCCCTTTCGACGTCCCGAGCGCATGGTCGATGTCCTGCAGTGCTGAGACGATCTTGTTCATATCGCTCCACAGTAATAGGTACTCGAGTCCGTCCAAGAAAAATTTCTTGTGCCCCGCCTTGACCTCGGCCCGCACTTTCTTGACCAGGTTCGATACGTTCTTTGGGCAAAGGGCGTCCTTGTGCTTCACGCCGCTCAACCAGTGAAATTTAGAATTGGCTAGACCGTATTTCTCAACCACGTATTCGGGATGCAGGCGGGTGATGCACACTCCGTCGTCACCAGATAGGTATTTAGAGAACATTAGGAAACCGTTGCGAGGGTAACCCTCCACCAACAACGAGACATTGGCATTTATGACATTTTCCATGAGATCATTCCTCCGTTCCTTATTCTATGACTTTGTTTTTACCCTATTTAAAGGGCATTTGAGCATGCTACTTTAGTTAAATGAGAATCTGCACCTGAACACTGTGTGAAAGGTTATTGATAGAAGAACGTGGTTTTTGTTATGTGAATCGTGTGGCTAGCAGATCATTATTGACCGTCAAGGAACGGGTCTTTCTTCATCTGCTATTTCAACAACGGTTCATCATGGATTCCGATTCTCCCAAGACCGTTACCCAGGAAGGCGTGGCCAAGGCCGTCGACGTGGGCAGGAACAACGTAGCCAAGGTCCTGGCGGAGATGAATAATGATAGTTACATCGAATCATTCACCCGCCACGTCAAGGGATTGCCCAGCGTGCGTAAGGTCTATTTCCTGACCCCAAAAGGTCTGGAAGAAGGGAAGCAGATCAAGCAGGATGTGGAAGCTACCGTAGTGGATATCATAGATCTGCAGGGGGAGACTCACCAGGACGAAATCGGACGATTGGGGAATTACCTGCCAAAGCGATATGACCTCCTAGAGCTGATCGTGGGCATTAGTCAGGGGAGCATCGATTGCAGGACGTTCCACGAGAACAAAATGAGAGAGGAGCGTCGATACGTCGACTTTACCGATAAGAAGCCGGCGGTGAGAAACTTCTTTGGTCGTGAGAAAGAACTGGCGTCTCTGAACGATCTGCTGACCTCGGAGACCAAACGCATCGTGGTCATCAACGGCATCCCGGGAATCGGAAAGACCACCTTGTTGGCCAAGTTCGCTCAGACGGTGAAGGAAAACACCAATGTATTCTGGTACAAGGTACATGAATGGGCCAACTTGAAAGCGTTGCTGCGCCCTTTGGCTGAGTTCCTATCGCAGATGGGGCGGAAAAACCTTGAATGGTACTTGAACCAGACGGAAAAACCCTCGGTAGGAGAGGTCACCCACATCCTAGAGGCCGATCTGAAAGATGTCTCCACCCTGCTAATATTCGATGATGTGCACAAGGCCGACCCCACGGTCCTGGAGTTTCTGGGAGCGCTGCTCAGTGTAATGGAGGTCCTAGAGCACACCAGGGCGGTCTGTACCGCCAGAGAGCTTCCCTCGTTCTACTCCCGCGGTATGATCTTCCGCGGTTTGGTGGAGGAGATCAACCTGGATGGTCTGGACCGGGAGAGCAGCACCAAGATGATGCGGTCCCGCGGATTGAACGACAGCACCTTCGAGGAGATATTTCGTGTCACCAGCGGTCACCCTCTCTTTCTGGAGCTCATTGACGACCCCAAGCTGGCCTTGGGAAAGAACATTCGTATTTTCATCGAGCAGGAGGTCTTTTCGCGCCTGGACGTCGCTGAGCGCAAGATCATGAGCATCGCTGCGGTGTTCCGTTATCCGGTGCTCATAGACGCGTTCTTCATCATGGAGGAAGAGATCCATCTGGCCGCGGGTATGGACAAGGTGGAGATGGAGGGCGCGGACTACGCCGTCAGCTATGAGGCGGTTGACACCTTGTTATCCAAGGCCATCATCTACGAATCCGTTGGTCGCATGATCGGCATGCACGACCTATTACGTGAATTCTCCTTATCCAGATTAACACCCAGACAGAGGCGGGTCTATCATCGGGCAGCGGCAAGGTACTACTTGGAGGACAGCTCCGCCCCGGCGAGGGTCGAGGGACTTTATCACTCCATCATGGCGGGGGACCTGACCACCGCATCATCCATCGCCGCCGGTGACGGCCGCACTATAATCAACAAGGGTTACGCCACCCAGTTCGCCCCACTCCTGGAACGCTTGGCGCGTGACATGGGGACCACTGAGAAGAAGGACCTGGTGGAGATCAACCTGTTGCTGGGTGAGGTGCTTTACCTGCAGGGAGAATGGGACAGAGCGATTGACGTCTTACAGTCGCTTAGGAAAACGGCACCCGGAGATCGGGATGGCAGAGTGTTTAGTGAGATCAATCGTATAATTGGAGTGATCTACCTCAATCGGGCAGATTATGACAAAGCCAAGGTCTTCCTAGGGGATGGGCTCGAGATATCGATGCGAAATGGAGATCGCTCGACCGAGGCCGATATATTATATGACATGGGCGGACTCCTAGAACGGCGGGGACATAATACAGAGGCCATGGAACATTTCATGAAGGCCAGGGACATCGCCCTGGAATTGGCCGATGACCTAGCCTTGGGCAAGGCACTTTACGGACTGGGTCGTGCTCATTCCACTTTATGTGATTATGATTTGGCCGTTCGTTATAAGAAGGAGGCATTGATGGTATTGGAACGCCGGGGCGATATTACCATGATGGCCAAGACGTGCATGAGCATCGGTAACGACCTTTGCACCCTAGGGAAAAATCAGGAGGGAATGGAGTTCCTTGAACGATCCACGGAACTGGCCAATATATTGGGTGACCTTAGTACCGTTGGTCACGCCATGGCCAACCTTACCGGATGCAAGATCACCCTGGGTGAATTTGACGATGCGGAGGATCTTGTTCAACGGTGCCTACCCATCTCATTGAAGTTGAACGATCCTTTAATGACCTCCATGCTGCGGTTCTATAGTGGATATATCAGCACTCGGAATAATGATTGGACGGAAGCCCGGACAGAGTTCAGAATATCGATGGATATCTTACGTAAGCTCGATACACCGGTCCGACTGGGGCAGTTATTGATGGAGATAGCAGATATCAACATCAAGAACAATGACCGAAAGGAGGCCCGGGTTCTTCTTCAAGAAGCATACGATATCGCAAGTAAAATTGGCCACCAGAAACTTTTAGATCAGGTTAAGGAAAATATGGAAAAGTTGTGCACATGAAGTTGTGCACATTTTTATGCCGTTCAGACCGAGATAGCGTGGGGGTCTAGGAACGGTATGGAGTGGGGGTCTAGGAACGGTATCGACTGGATTCCAGCGATAAGACCGGGAATCGAACCGAGTAGCAACATGCAAGCACTGATGGCGAACAGCGCCACCAAACCGATTATGACCTTATTCCTAACAATCATTCAAAGCACCTGTGAGCTATTATGAAACCTGGTTCGACTTGTATATATTAAAATGGTCTTTGAGCATGCTACCACAATGATTATATACTTATTTTAGAAAAAACGGATAATTTTGACCCACTGGATAAAGGAAAAAAATAGTGATTGAAGAATATCGGCATATTTATTAGCCGTGAGAATGTCATGCGGAGACGATCATGAATTCGACAGACCGCTTAGGCCTGAACCTAAAGGCTCTCAAGGCCGTCATTTTCGATTTGGACGGCACCCTGATCCAAAGTACCATCGATTTCAAGGCAATGAACCAGGCGGTGGCAGAAACCCTGATACAGCATGGGCTGCCCAAAGACATACTGGATACTAAAGGCAGGATCAATGAGAGCATCGTTCGCGCCTACGCCTATTTCAAGGGTCACAGTCAAAATGGTTGGATGGACCGCTTGGAAAACGACCTGAACCGTGTCAGCGCCGCGGTGGAGATGCGCCAGGTGGACCGGACCACGGTGGTGCCGGGCACCTTCGAGGTTCTGGACCATTTGAATAGAAATGGATTGTCCGTGGCCATTCTCACAAGGGGGAGCAGGCCCTATACATTACGAGCGCTGCGCGCTTCCGGCCTTGAAGGATATTTTCGTACCATCGTTTGTCGCGACGATTATCCATTGATCGAGGCCAAACCGAATCCTATCGCCTTACGCAGGGTTTTCGCTGACCTGGGAATGGAGAAACAGCAATGTTTGTTCATTGGGGACCACGAAACGGACTATCAGTGCGCTATTTCCGCTGAGACCTCTTTCGCAGCCGTTCTCACTGGATCCCATGGGCAGGAAGTGTGGAGCAGGATCCGGCCTGATCTGTTGATGTCCAGCATAGCCGAGCTCCCAAGAATGCTGGAGGGTGGATCGTGAAAGCCATACTGACCAAGGGCGCCCCCGAGCCCATAGGCCCTTACTGCCAAGCATTGGTGCATGGGGACCTGATATTCTGTTCTGGGCAACTGGGATTGGACCCGGGCACCGGGCTACTAGCGGCCGGTGCGGTGGAGCAGGTTCAGAGAGCCCTCGATAATCTTGAGGCGGTATTGGAAGAAGCCGGCAGTTCCGTCGATCGGGTCCTGAAGGCGACCTTGTACCTAACGGACCTTTCCACCATGGCCGAGGTGAACATCGCCTACGGTGAATTCTTCGCTCGACCCTATCCGACCAGATCGGTCATTGAGGTTTCTGGGTTGCCCAAGGGAGCGATGGTCATGATTGACCTGATCGCTGCGCGATAGTCCTCAGCAAACCTTTTTCAGCCCCCCACTTCGTTATTGATATGATGAGCGATGAGGCAGCTGAGGGCAAGGAGAGTAAGCGGAGAAGCGCGACCTTCTCCGTGACCGGTATGACCTGCGCCACTTGCGCTGGGACGATCGCTGATTCCTTGAACGAACTGGAGGGTGTGTTCGGCGCCGATGTCAACCTGGCGACGGATCGTGCGTCCGTGACCTATGATCCGGAGAAGGTCGACCTGCCCAAGCTGCGCAAGGCGGTCGAGGACGCCGGATACGGCGTCATAATCAACGAGCTGACCTTGTCGATCTCGGGAATGAGCTGCGCCACCTGCGCCAACACGATCGAGGAGAATGTAGGCGAACTGGACGGGGTCTACTCCGCCTCTGTCAATTTGGTAACAGAGAAACTTACCGTGAAGTACGACCCGCAGAAGGTCAGGGTCACCCAGATAAAAAAGGCGGTCGAGGACGCCGGATACGAGGTCATTGAAGCTCAGACGATGGACATGGAGAAGGAGGTCCGGGAGAAGGAGACCAAGCGACAACGCGCCCTATTGCTGCTCTCGCTGTCCTTGGCCATCCCAACCATGATATTGATGATGACCATGGACTTCACCGATATCGGGCAGGAGTTCCTGATGGAATATGGCAACCTCATCATGTTCCTGATGGCCACCCCGGTGCAGTTCATCGCTGGTTACCAGTTCTACGTGGGCGCCTACAAGGCGTTGCGGAACCGCACCGCCAACATGGACACGCTGATCGCCGTTGGAACCTCAGCGGCCTATTTCTATAGCGTGGCGGTCGTCTTCCTACCCGGCGTGGTTGCCTTCGAACACGTCTACTTTGACAGCTCGGCCATGATAGTTGCGCTTATCCTGTTCGGCAAATATCTCGAGGCCAAGGCAAAGGGGAGCACCTCGGAAGCGATCAAACGCCTCATGGGACTGCAACCCAAGACCGCCCGGATCTTACGTGAAGGGGCGGAGATGGAAATATCGATCGATGAGCTGGACGTCGGCGACGTGATGCTGATCAGGCCGGGGGAAAAGGTCCCCACGGACGGAGTGGTGATCGACGGGCGTTCATCTGTGGACGAGAGCATCATCACTGGAGAAAGTCTGCCGGTGAGCAAGGAAGAGGGTTCTGTGGTCATCGGCGCCACGATCAACAAGAACGGGCTGCTGAAGGTGCGGACGACGAAAGTGGGAAAGGATACCGCCCTAGCTCAGATCGTCAAGCTGGTGGAGGACGCTCAGGTAAGCAAGGCGCCGATACAACGCGTTGCTGACCGCGTAGCGGCCGTGTTCGTGCCAACGGTGATATCGATAGCTCTGATCTCCTTCCTGCTGTGGTACTTCGTGGGAGTGAACGCCTTCGATGTGCAGCAGGCGGCATTCACCTTCTCCCTCACCATATTCATCACCGTAATGGTCATCGCCTGCCCCTGCGCCCTGGGATTGGCCACTCCGACGGCGATCATGGTCGGTACTGGTAAGGGAGCGGAGAACGGCATACTCATCAAGGGCGGGGAGTCGCTCGAGATAGCCGGCCGGATACAGACGGTCGTCTTCGATAAGACCGGTACTTTGACCAAGGGGGAACCAGAGGTGGTGGAGGTGCTGAACTTCGACCCCGGCTGTCCGGACATGTTCGAGTTGGTGGCCAGCACCGAGGTCGGTTCCGAGCACCCATTAGGTGAGGCCATCGTGCGTAAGGCCCGGACGGATGGTCTGGAACTTTATGAGGTGGACGACTTCGAAAGCTTAGCTGGAAAAGGAGTGAAGGCGACCGTAAGGGGAAGGCAGGTAGTGGCAGGAAATCGCGGATTGATGAAAGAGATGAGCATTCCCCTGGACGACAAGGAAAAGGACATTACCGCACTTGAAGAGCAGGGAATGACCGCGGTGTTGATCCTGCTGGACGGACGCTTGTGCGGAGCCGTCGGCATCGCGGACGTCATCAAGCCTACGGCCCAGGAAGCGGTCATCGCCCTAAAGGAGATGGGCATCGAAGTGGTCATGCTAACTGGGGACAATAAACGAACGGCGAACGCTATCGCGGCCAAGTTGGGCATCGTGACCGTACTGGCCGAAGTGCTTCCGGGCGACAAGGCCAAGGAGATCAGCCGGTTACAGAAGGAGGGGCGTATCGTGGCCATGGTGGGTGATGGCATCAATGACGCCCCGGCATTGGCACAGGCGGACGTAGGGATGGCCATAGGCTCCGGTACCGATGTCGCTGTGGAAGCTGGCGATATAGTGCTCATCAAGGACGACCCGAGAGATGTGGTTGCGGCCATACAACTGAGCAAGCAGACCATGAAGAAGATAAGACAGAATTTGTTCTGGGCCTTCGGCTACAATACTGCCGGCATACCGGTGGCCGCGGGCGTCCTCTATCCATTCTTCGGCATCCTTCTGTCGCCCATCATCGCCGCCGGGGCCATGGCCATGTCCTCGGTGTCGGTGGTATCCAACGCCGCACTGCTTAAGCGTTACACGCCTGAGATCAAACGAAAAGGGGGTGAATGATTGGCCGTAGATCCGATATGCAAGATGCAGGTAGACGCGAAGAGCGCCAAGTGGAGCTCGGAGTATAAGGGCAATAAATACTACTTCTGCGCCCCAGGTTGCAAGAAGAAATTCGATACGGACCCGGAGAAGTATCTGAAGTAGTTAGACCAAAACCTTTTATTTCTTTTTAAAAGAAAGGAAGGCGGGCGTTGCCCGCTAAGATATTTAATGGCTCTTGTGCCGCCCGTCACGCTCGGCGTTGCCACGCTCTCGCGCATATGCTTCCTGGCGCGCCTCGATGTCCGGGGACTCGCTAGGCAAGGCCTTCTTGACCACTCCCATGGCCCCCATGGCCAAGTTGAATAGCGCAGGAGGGATCCTGATCCCGTAGCGGGTGGTGGTTCCGGTGAGCTTTCCAGGATTCATTATGTCATCGGGATCGATGAGCTTCTTGATCCCTCGAATGTACTTCGCACCGGTGCCGCGGATGGTGTCCAGGTTGGATGCGAAGAAAGCGCCGAATCCCAATGGGCGCCCGTCCATGGTCAAAGAGGCGTCAGCAAACTTCTTGTTGAACGCGAAGGAGGTCAGGTTCTGCATCTCATCCGGGTTGAACAGGTAGTATGGCATGAACATGACCGTGTTGCGGTCGACCATGGAACCTATTATGGCACCGGTCATATGCAGCTCCTTCAGTATGCTGTAGCAGGTGTCCACGGCCTCCTCGAACTTGTTCAGGGGCAGTAACGCCTCTCCCGGTATGTGGCCAATGCCGATCTCTCGGGCGCGGAACTCGTAGCAGCGCTCTTCCCACTCGTGAGTGGCATCGGCGTCCGGTAGCCTCGTGGCCCCGTGTTTCGCCATGATCTCATCGAGCTTCTTCTCCTCCCAGGCCACGATCTCCTTGTCACCCTCTAATTGAATGTTGAGGACCGAACCCACTTCAAGAGCGTGCTTGCCGGCCTTCTTCAACAGATCGAAGTGATTTCCATCGCTAAAGCCCATGTGCAGGGGCCGGACGCGGGAGCGGGCGATGTCCATCAACGGCTTTCCGACAGCCCTTAGGTTCTCGAAGCCGTAGGATAGGGACTTCATCTCCTCCGGAGCGGGCTCCAATTTCAAGGTGACCGTGCATATCTGGGCCAGTGTGCCTTCGGCTCCGATGATCAGCTGGTTGAGGTTGTAGCCGGTCTCATTGTCCACGATGGAGTCGTAACCGGTGTGTACGATGGTACCATTGGGCATAACGACCTCCATATTGCGGACCAGCTGGGCGGAGGTGCCGTACTTGTAGGAACCAACTCCCACACCGTTGACGGAGACCCACCCGCCCAAGGTGGCCGACGGGAAGCTGCTGGGGTAGCCACCCAATAGAAGCCCCTTTTCCAAACAGTCATCGTAGACCTGTTTCCAGGTGCATCCGGCTTGGGCGACGACGTAGAGGTTCTCCACATCGATCTTGATGATCTTATTCATGCCACCGCTGCTATCGATCAGAATTCCGCCGAACACCGGTATGGAACCTCCCAATCCCCAAGTGGAAGCTCCACGCGGAGTGATGGGGATCTTTTCCTCAGCGGCGATCTTGACGATCTTGGCCACGTCCTCAGTCGTGTGAGGGCGGACCACGATATCTGGAATGTTCTTAAAGGCTAATTGGGTCACATTTGGAAGCGGGGCGAGGTCATGGCTATAGAGCAACCTTTCCATTTTGCTCGTCTTAACGTTCTCTCTTCCAATGGCATCTTGCAGTTTTGCCACGACCGGAGCCATGACCCTGCTGACTTTCTCCTCCGCAGCTTCCATATGAAGTCCTCAAATTACTAGGATATAAACAAGATTATTCCGTAAAGACCGTAATGTATTTTAAATGTATTCCCAAGCCATACGTAAAAAATCTAACATTCTATTCATTATGAAATAATTAAAAAGGTGCCCGAGTATCGGTGCTTTTAGGTACTTCGTCCCGTCTTGACGATCTCGCATCTGCAGATGGGAGAATCATCATTTTGATGACGTCCTACCTAGCTAACGAACCCCGAAAGGATCGATCGCTTATCCGTATCACCGCTCACCCGCCTTAAGCCGGGCAATGGTTGGCAGACCTGCTCCCGAAGGAGCATGGATAGGACCTATACCTATGGGCACGATCCTCAAATCATGCTGGATCCATCCTGGTTTCCCTACAGCTTTTCCGACTCGGGCAATATTTACTATTGTCACCCATAGTATAAGTAATTTTTGTTAATCTATGGGATGGCCAGAATATTATTTGATGTATATTAATAAATTAGCTCAAGAAGGTGGAATAGCACATAACAAGAGTGCCCGGGCGGAGGGGAGGAGAAAGGTGACCATTGGTCCGACCCATTCCTCAAAATGGAGATGTTCCTCAGGCGACCATCCCTTCATCTCCGCCCGATCACCCGAAGGCTCGGGGGATCCGTTGGAACTGCGCACAGTTATCACAGGTGCCGTTTCCGAACGGTTGCATCTTTGGCTGATGAAAGCTCAGTGATTCGTTGTTAACGGATCACGGGTCCTGCCCTCTCCATTCCACGGGCAACTTAATACTTGGCGTTACTAACTATAAATAGATTATTTTTATACCAGGCAACGAAATTTGAGTCCCTCTCACTTGAGAGATTCCAATTCGGTTCGGGATGCCCGGATCTTTTCCCCGATCGAGTTCATCTTTGATTGGCACTTGTTACGAATGCGGTCCGCTTCCTCCTGACCCATCTCCCTCTTGTTGTAGCGCTTATCGGCCTCATCCATTTCGCTCCTGTATTCAGCCATAAGGGCGTTCAGGTCTTTTATGCGCTTTTCAAGCTTTTCTGACCTTGGTGCGAACATGAAAATCAATAGATATTATACATATGCCAACTATAAATTATTGGACCATTGCCCCTTCACCCCGGTTCCATACCTAATTTGACCAACGACCCCACGGAGGCGAAGCTGAAGGTGACGGAGACCTTGGCCCTTTCCATGGTCCTGTCTACCTTCTCCAATTACCTCATATTCAGTATGAACTGATCGTCTTCCATAAGGTCTTTAAAAGAGGTTCCAGAAGTTCTTCATCGGCCAAACGCAATAGATGACTAGGGCATGAACAATCGGATGATCCGAATCCTTTAACGGGGATGGTCAGCGATACATCTTGCGATAACGTTGTAAATATCCGACATTCCAAACGGCGTTCATCGGGGAAGATCAAGGCCCCGAATACCTTTCCCTCCTGCAGCAGGTAGTCGATATGCCAATGCAGTGTCTTATCGTGATCGAAATGCCTCCCTACCCGGTTGCCTATCCCGTTCAGGGCAGAACCGCAATACAAGTATGTCCCCGATGGAAAATGCCACTTTCCTGATCTCCCCACCTCTATGTCCCTATCCTCGTCCAGGGTTATCAGTAGGAGATAGCTGCCTTTCATCATGACCTCGATCCCACCTTTCCTTTGTATTGGTTATAACATAAACACCGTGGCCGTCATAAAAGATCATGTCGATCGGGATCAACTCGTCCCCTCCTCAAATGTAGGCTGGTGATCAACCATCATCATCGAACAATGCATGCACTTCTTCGAGATGACCTTGGCCAGAGAGGTAGCTAGTCCTTTATCGCTCCCTCTACCTCGGCCTTAGTACGGATCTTGATGATGGTGCTATCTCCCAGACGGCAATCGGATATTATGGCGATGTCCTTGAGCTTCCGCCCATAGACCTCCAGTTCCTCCATCTCCCTGAGATGTTTCTTGTAGGGGATCTTAACCCTCAATCCATCAACATGGAGCACCACTGGAGCCGGACGCAGACACTCCTGCACCGCATCCATCTCATCCAAGATGTCCTTTATTTCCGATGGGTGAACGAACAAGGGGTCTTCCTCGATCTCCATTCTCCGGACGTCGATCACCTCTTTGACCCGGTCGGCGATCTCCTCCAGCTTGGCGATCTCTTCGGCCCGTCTCATCCTTTCGACCTTCCGCCCCACTCCACATACCAAGGCTTCGCAGTGCGGAAGCGAATCTACCTCTGGACCGATGACCGTCACCACTGGGATCTGGATATCCTTGAATAGGTCTATCTTCTCATGGGTCACGCACTCCTTGAAGTTGCCCAGCATGAATATGGCCGCATCGTATTCCTCGATTATGGCCTTCTCCTCCGCTGATATCTGGCATGTCTTCCGTCCGCGGCCTCGGGCCAAACCCATGACGATGGTGATGGCACCGTATCGTCTCAGGTGCTCGGCTATATCGCATATTGGGTGTGGCATGTGGTGACGACCTAGGGTCGGTCCGATGACAGCTATCTCCGTCCCCGCCAGAGGAACCTCGATGATCTTACCACCCAGCTCTGCTGTCTTCCTCTCCACCAATGGCCGGTCCTCGGAGGGGATGGCCATGGTGATGATGATCATTACCTGCACCTGGGTCTTCTGCAGTACGAACCCGCCAATATCTTCGATGAGGTCGAAAAGCTCCTCGACCTTGTGCACTCCGCCGTCGTACATCAGCACTTCGTACATTATTCCTCCACCTCGCGGATCATGTACTGGTGCACCTTCTTGGCCTCCTCGATGAAATCGACCGTCATGCCATGCTCGGTAGCGACGATGGTCATGGTGTTGTTGTCATAGAACTCGTGACGTACCTTCAGCCCCTCGGGCAGCAAACGCCATATGGCGTCGAGAAGTTGGGAACGGGTCTCCTCCTCCGGATCCAGCTTAAGGTCGGAGAGCTCCTTGGCCGAAACACCTTCGACGAATACTTCCAGGCGGGTCAGCTGCTGTACCCTGTCCCGGCCGTACAAGCGCCATAGGGTGGCCATCAGACGGGGTGCGTACGACTCGTCCTTGATCTCGATGAAGGTCCCACCCTCCTGCGCTTTTATTTCAGCGATGTCGTATACTGGGCGTTTACCCGATGAGTGCTTGACCCTGAGGGAGACGATGAACAAGGTCTGGTCCGGGCGGATGGTCAGTTTGACCCGTTCCACCATGTTGCTCATTCCCATGTCCATCAAGATACGTCCCATCAGCCATTGATACGACTCCAGAGCATATTGCTCCGTTCCCTCCACCTCGAACTCGACCAATTTCTCACCCCAGAAGGCCGGATGACAACAGGGCTGCGCCGACCGCACCTATGTACTGCGGGTTCGGCGGCACTATGGGCCTCTCCCCCAGGGTGTGCTCCATGGCGGTCACCAATCCGGAGATCAGAGCTGTCCCTCCCACCTGGATTATGGGGTGGCGGACCTCGATCTCCTGCAGCTGCTGCTCGTATATCTGCTCTGTCACGCTATGACAGGCGGCAGCGGCCACGTCCTCCAGGGTGTTCCCGGCCGCCAACGACGTCACCAGGTCCTGAATGCCGAAGATGGAGCAGTAGGAGTTCATCTTGACCTTGGTATGATCACCCTTGTCAGCCAAAGCCCCCAGCTCGGTGATCTCCACCTTGAGCCTCTTTGCCGTCAGCTCAAGGAAACGACCGGACGCTCCGGCACAGATGCCCCCCATGGTGAAGTTGTCTGGGATGCCATCCCTTACAGTGATGGCCTTGTTGTCCATTCCACCAATGTCAATGATCGTCGCCTCACCTTTCTGCTTTCCGGCCAGCCACACGGCGCCTTTGGAGTTCACCGTAAGTTCCTCCTGGACGAGCTTGGCGTTGAACTTCTTTCCCAGTGTAAAACGGCCGTAGCCAGTTGTCCCGATCGCATCTAACTGCTCCCGTTTGACCCCGGCCTCGGCCAGGGCGTTCACTAGTGCGGTCTCGGCCGCTGAGAACACATCCGTGGTCGGCAGCCAGTATTTTCCTATGATCTCATTATCGCGCATTATGACCGCCTTGGTTGTGGAAGAACCGGAGTCCAGACCGGCGGTGAGACCGACCTGTCTTTCCCTGGCCAATAACTCCTTGCGCTCAACGATGGTCACTAAAGCCTCCATCCGGGTCAGCAGCTGAGCCGACTTGGTCCTCTCAGTGAAGGAATAGGTGACCACCGGTAGCCTGGTATGTTCCTGCACATACTTCCTGAGCTCCGTACGTACCAGCGCGGCCTCGGCGCACCTGAAGCAGGTGGCTATGAAAATGGCGTCGGCATCATAGTTCTTGTCGGCCAGCTCGATCGCTCGAGCGATCATCAATTTAAGTTGAGGGCTGTGAGGATTGAAACCGAAGTCCTTGACCGCTTTGTCGATCTTGTCCATGTTGACATCGGGATATACCATCTTGGCCCCGACGATCTCAGCGGCGTTCTCTATCTCCCCCTGCACCGCGCTATACTCGGTCCCACATGACAACTGAGCGATCTTGATCATTTTAATTCCTCCAGGAACTCCTTGATGCTGACGACCATGATCTTGGCCTCATCCTCGTCCTCAGGGTATTCCAGGGAGAGAATGGGCACCTTTCTCTTGCGTACCAGCAGTTTAGCCAGTTCGTTCGTTCTCTGACACCCGACGCATCCAAAGCTGTAAGGGGCGTCCTCCATGAATATGGCCGCTTCCGCCTGATCGATAAGCGGGCCGTAGATGGACATTCGACCACGTATGCCCGAGGGGATCTCGATACCTGCGTACTTCAATCCAAGCTTGACATCGTCCAAGGTCACGTTGAGCGGCGGAGCCTCTATCTCATTGGAGTTGACCCGGTCCTTCAGAGCCCCCATGAGGCTCAAAGGTTGGTGGCCGAACCTTTCCACCAGGTCATACAATATCAGGCTGTTCGGTGGCATTATGAAGATCTTCATGGTGATTCCTCTTCGATGAACTTCTTTAGATCGTTAACTGGCATTTTCATTCGTTTCTTGGGCTTGGGAGGTTTTTCCCCCCGCTCCAGACAAACGAGCCCCTTCTCAACCAGGCATAGATCCTTCCATTCCTTCTCCAGTTGAGCGAATCCGGGCCGGGACCCGTGGTGAGCCCGGCAGCGTCGAATATCACCCACCGGAAAGGCGCGTATCTTGGAGAAGATACGATTGGGGTCCAGCTTTCGGACCTCCGTCAAGGTATGCCACACCTCTTCCTTCGGTCCTTCGAGCACCACTCCGTAGCAGGTCTCCTTGACCGAGACCGGAAAACCGAGGTTGTGCACGAAACGAGCGATCCGGTCCGGTGTTAGGTCTGAGGACGGCGCGATCAGTATCAACCGGGTCTCTACATCATCGTTCATTTGGATTTCCCCGCCTTCTTGGTGGACTTGTTCGACCTCGTCCCAGCACCATTGACCTTCTTGGTCTGAGGCCTTTTAGATGGTTTCTTCGAAGTCCCTGTCTTTACCTTGCCCTTAACGACAGGAGCCTTCTTGGTCGCCTTTATTTTCACTTTTTTCTCCGGTTCGACAAACTCATCCAACAGCGCCTTGCGCACATAGATGACGTCTCCTTCCTGGATGTCCTTCATCATGCGATCGAGGTCGCCGATGAATCGCCCTAGGACATTGGTCCCGTGGGCCTCTTCGCCCGTGGGACCGAACTCATCGCTATCCTCCAACCTAATGCCCACCAATCCCTTCTGTGGACGTGACATGTTGGTTATGGCCACATCGCCACGTACCGAAGGTCCCATTAGTCTCTCGGGGTACAGATCGGCGGCCATTACGGGGTCCCCTACGAAGGTGATCATGGGCATGTCCTCGAAGGTGAAGTGTACCTTCAGGGTGCCTATTGTTTTGTGGTCGAGTCCGGTTATCTTGCGGAAGTAACGAACCGACCACGGTGATTCTTTCGCGTCCATGGAAATGGAGAATATCTTCTCCGAGGGAACGCCCATTGTCTCGATCTCCTCCTGTTTAAGGGCAAAGATGGTCATCTCCGGTTCCTGTTCCACGATGACAGCGTCGTCGGAAACATCCCCGACCCTCTTCTGCTTAAGACCTCGGGCTTCCAGGAAGGCCTTGGCCTCTGCCTGGGTCATACCTATGGTCATGACACGCATAGGGTCCGGTCTGACCAATACTTTGCCTCCAACCGGTACCAGATGTACCAGATTGAAGCCGTTCGTGACGTTCCCCACCTGGTTGTGGGAACGATTCATCTGCCGCACTTGGTTATAGAAATATATCTTGCCCGCCTGGTGGCCTTTGTGCCGTACGGTGACCGTATTTGATCGACGTACGTCGCTGTATTCCTGTCCCAAGCTGGTATCCATGTTCGTTTCACAGGCACTGTAGCTGAATCCCTTTTCATCGATGGGCAGACTACCTTCGCTCGCTACCACTAGAAAATGTTCACAGCATAGAGGCGAACGTTCGTCCAGCTTGACACCGACATAGGTCTCGATGGACATGCCATCTTCCACAGGTACGGTCAGATCGACCGTGGCGAAAGCGTCCTTTGAGGTCATGCGGAGCACGACTGGCTCGATGTCCTCAATGATGTCACCCTCATCAAGACGATCCAGAACATGCCTGCCCTTGGTAACGCGCCCAAAGATGGCGTCCTTTAACCCCAGATCATCGTTCATGTCGATCCTGGAGATTATGAAATATGTAGTGGATGCATCGAATCCACCCAGAGCGAAGAAACAATCATAGCGCTTGAAGCTGCTGACGCCCCTTGTCCCTTGAAACTCGGTGGGAAAGGATCCGAAGGCGTGTAGTCGACTTGTCTGCCAGCGAAGATTCTTTCCGATCACGTCGTGGTAGATATCCTTCCAGGCTTCCGCATAGGATGATTCATTGAGCTGAATGATGAATTGTCCCTTAGTGGTCTTGACCATGTATTCGTTGGTCAATTTTCGCTGGGCCTCCATAGGGCGGATCAATGCCACGGAACTACCTGGGACATATGGTTCCCCTTGAATGGCCTGGGCGACCGTGGTCCCGTCGGGCAACTCTTTTTCCAATCCGTTGACGACAGTTCTCATCTTGTCCCCCCATGGATACAGTGCGGCGATAATAAGGGTTTTGCCAAATGTACTGAACTGGCCACTCATTAATTGCCGTACAGCCTTCTCAGATGTCTAGCGCACCATCATCGATAAATAATCTATGAATAGGCATAGGGCCATATTTCGCCGATGAATAGAATGGAATTGCGGTCCATGGTCCGATCGCGGATCATGTCCCTGGAAGGAGTGGACTCCATGGAATTTCTCGATCATCGCCTCCGGGAGAAAGTAGAGGAGATGGAGAGGGGAGCGGAGGGCAATGGTGCGGTCGGTGGACTTATGCCTTTCGTGAACACCGGGGTTTGGGATGTCCTCACCCGCCAGGAGGTCTTAATAATCGTAGCCCGGCCAGACGTTCTCATTATATCACCTCAGCAAAACCTTGTCCATATCGTTGACCAGAACGAACAGATCATAGGTGAATACCTGCCCGAAGGATGTCGTGAAGACATATTATTGAGAGAGAACGCCTACCTGCTTAGTGAGGATTTCGTGATCTATGGCGATGTAGAGATCGTAGGCGAGCCGTACTTTCGCATACCGACCATGAGCTTCCCGCTCTTGGAAGACATACCCGGGATCAAGAACATCGCTAGCGCCAGCATATCTACGATCTCTGACGAATACCTAAGAAATCATCTTGGTTTCGTGGGCACCAAGCACTGGACGCACCTGGTAGGATATGATTATTGAGATCATCACATATTTCTTTTGATCTTGGAGACGATCTCATCCAGCTTGACCTGGCTGACCGTGGTGCCGCGCACTACTCCGGTGACGATGTCCATGATCGTCCCCTTGGTACCGATGTCCGAATCCTTGGGCATGACCAATCGGGTCTTGCAACCTATGCGTGCGAAGTCCTCGAAATCCACCGGGGCCTGACAGACGATGACCGATGGCAGGTCCACGTTCCTCATGATCAACCTTGCCTTGTAGATGATATGGTTGCGGACGTTGCCCAGGTGGATCAAGGCTAATTTGAACTGTTGGATGCGCGCTACCTCCACTGGGTCCAGTCCGAAAAGGGAACTGGTAGAGACGTCCGGAGCATCTGAAGGTACGCCAGACCCGGCCGTGACCACGATGACGGAAGTGTCTATGCCTTCTTCCCTTAGGCCGTAGGTTATCTCGCAGACCGGTTTGGTGATGTGACGCTTACCTGGTCCCATGGCCACTGCCACCACGTCGCGGCCGCTGTCAGAGATGGTCGCCCTGTTGGCGAGACTGCCCCCCACACCCATACCGCGGGCTTCGCGGCATTCCACAAAGCGGGTCTTGCGCCCAATGGAATCTTTCAAGTTCAAACCTCGCAGACCTTGGCCTCTTCACCTTCAAGGTCTTCCTGGGTCATTCCAGCCAGGACCTCTTGGGGTGTCCCCATTGCCACCACTTTTCCCCCCTTTATGAGGGCAACACGGTCGCAACACGCCAAAACGAAATCCATGTCATGACTGACGATGAGGAAGGTCTCGTTAAGCTCCTTGCGGGCATGGAGCACCGATTTGGCCACCGCCAAACGGGTGATGGGGTCCATAGTGCCGGTCGGTTCGTCCAGGACCACGAATCGGGGTTCGATGATCATGGTGCGAGCTAAAGCGATACGTTGCTTTTCCCCCACGCTGAGGGAGTCCGGGTAGGCATAGAGAACTCTCCCCACCTCCTTTGCAGTGAACCCAACTCCTCGGAGCACCTGGATAGCCTTCATCTTGCCCAGTTCTTGAGGTAGCCTCATGCCCAGACAGACGGTCAGGTTCTGCAACACCGTGTTGAACGGGTACAGAGCGTTCTCCTGATGCATGATGCCGATGTACTGAGTGGCGCGACCTCTTCCCTCTTCCCCGAGGTCGGACATATTGACCCAATCGTCGCCGACTCGCACTAAGACCTCTCCGTGCGTAGATGGGGTGATCCCGGAGATCATGCGCGATAAAGTGGTCTTTCCCGCACCACTGAGCCCTATTAAACCGAATATCTCCTTTTCACCTACATCCAAGGTCACTCCGTCCACAGCCTTGACCACGCCGCGAACGATGGAATAGAAATATTTCTTGGCATCGATCACCCGGATCACCGGCAGGCCGATCTCAACGTTCATTTCATTGTCCTTTTCGAACCCTACATCAAAATCCTTGGCGATATCGGAAGGCTTACCTTCCGCCTTGATCATACCGTCCTCGAGCCAGATGGCACGGTGGGATAGTAATTCGATGGCTTTTGGCCAGTGAGATGTGACTATCATGGACATCCCGGTATCTTTGACCGCCTTGATCAGCGCCTGGTGAACTGTTTCGGCCGTTTCCGGATCAAGCGTTCCCGTGGGCTCGTCGGCCAAGAAGAGGATCGGTTCGCGGGCCAATTGCCTGGCTAGTACCGTCCTTTGCTTCTCTCCTCCGGACAGGTCCCGGGCGATATGCATGGTACGGTAGGTCATATTGACCATTTCCAACAGGCGGATGGCCCTTTCCACCTTCTTATCGTCAGATTTCTCTTTCATGGCTTCGAAAACGTTTTCGATCACCGTGAGATCTCCGAACAGGGCGAAGGTTCTCTGCAACATGATAGCTATGCGGCTCCGCATCATCATGCGCACGGGATTCCTATCATCGAGGTTCCAGAAGTCCACTTCCTTGATGACCGTTCCCTTGCCGCACTTGGTGCATTTCGCACCAGGGGCGGGCAGGTCGATCCAACCACATTTCTCACAGTAGTTGACCCGGTAAATGATCTTTCCAGAATCTGGTTTGTACTCCTTGTTTCCCCGCATGGCGTTGATGAGAACGGATTTCCCACTACCGCTTCTGCCGATCAGTCCCAGGACCTCACCGGTATGAACCGTTGTACTAATGTCCTTCAATACCTGGTTCCCATTGAAACTTTTTGAGACCTTGTCCAAAATAATGAAGACCTCTGAACCGTCAGGCATATACCTTTGCCAACGATTATTGTCATTATAATACTTTCCCCGTTTATATCGCCTGGCATTAACAATTTGATTATGTAAAATTTATATGGATGGATTATATATCCATCCTATAATGTCCATGTCTTTTAACTCCTATTTCGCCGGTGGTCCAACACCCAAATTTAACGCTTTTCACATTTGGAAGGCGCACCAGATCGTGACAAAGGAAGGACCCATAGGGCGAAAGGCTTTAGCCGAACTACTTCAGATCGGAGAGGGAAGCACTCGGACCATCCTAGACAAGATGATGCGGGAGGGGTCCATAGAAAGCTCCAGGCTGGGCATCACCATCACCGATCGCGGCAGACACAAGCTGGAGAATTCTGGGATCGAGGCACGTCGGGTGGACCTATCGGACCTTACGCTCGGAAAATTCAACTGCGCCGTACTGGTAAAGGGGATGGCCTCCAGAGTTAAACTGGGTTGCGAACAGAGGGATGAGGCGGTGCGGGCTGGAGCCATGGGGGCCACGACATTGCTGGTAAGCCATGATCGTATCGTCTTCCCAGGCGATGAGGAGTTCCCAGAACAAAATCTGGTAGCTCCGTTGCGCAATTATTTCCGCATGGACGATGGGGATGTGATCATAATAGGCTCGGCATTTAGTTACGATGCTGCGGAGAAAGGGGCGGTGACCGCAGCGCTTTCGTTGGGAAATCTGAGCAAGAGGTGCTGGAACGAAGGTACCAATATTTTGAGCCAGGATACGGAGGCAGACGACCTGCGCTGTTTGGCTTTGGCGATTCATGAGCTCATAGGAAGATTACCGGTGACCATGCGTAGCCGGAACCATGAGGGCGTTCGATGCGAGGACGGTGATGTCGTCGATACGAATTTCACCGGCCCAATGCTGGAGGAATCGATGAGGAAAGGCACCATCATCAGAAGGATCTCCACCAGTGGGCCATACCGTGGTCTGCCGGTGATCGCCGTTCCGATCATGAGAAAGAGGGAGGCCATTGCGGTCATGGCCACTCTGGACCTTGGCAAAGGTACGCCCATTGAACTTCTGGAACGGCTGGCCCGGACCCGCGTTTAGAAGTAATACCAAATGCTGCGGTAGTCGTCGATGTTCTCTCCCCTTTCCGCCAGCTTACCGAGGAAATCGAGGATCGGTACGTCTTGGTGGACGTAGGTTGACGCCACGGCAATCTTCTCCTCCCATGGATGGAACTCATAGACCCGTTCCCCTCGAGGGGTTATGGAGATGAGATCGTGGGCCTGCCATGCCCTGAGATGGTTCTTCCCCAGGGCTGGTATGTTGAACACCGGTTCGTCTGTGCGGCTGAGGCCGGGAATTATTCGGGCCTCTTCCTTCCGCTCCTGCAGGAGACGGGGGATCGGCACTCGATAGCTGGATGTCTCCTCCTTGCCCTTGGCATTGAAGGTGTAGTAGGGATCTATCCCGATGGATTTTAAGGCCTGTCGTAGGGCCACGGTCTCGAAGCGCCGGGCGTTCTCCATGGTGAAAACCTGTTGGTTGTATACCGATATCCCCGACTTCCTCAATTTTTTGATACAGTCGGCCCCATCAGGCGTTATCTCGTAGGTATGCTCGAAATGGGTTACCAGGGCGAATTCACGATTGGGAGGGTCGTGCACCTCGGACACTATGTTTAGAAATCCCTCATCCACCCTCATAGGCAGGACAACTGGCACCCTGGTGCCCATTCTCACCCGTCGGACGTGTTTGATCTCCATCAGGCGTTTCATCAATTTGTGCAACATCCCGTTGGATAGTATGGCGGGATCACCTCCAGTGACCAGCACCTCGGTTACCGCTGGGTGTTCCTGGAACCATTCGATGGCTGCATCCAGTTTTTCAGGAGGAGCCATGGCATCTGGCGATAGTACCCCGTCTATCTCCCAGTTCCTCTGGCAATAGACGCATATCTGGGCGCAGGTGTTGTAGGGCTTGAATATGGCTATCATCGGGTAGCGCCGAGTGACCAGATCGATCGGTGATGTATCGCGCTCCATCATGAAATCCAAGGAAACCCCGGTGGTCCCCCTCGATGCTATCATCCCCCGCACATAGCTAAGGGGAGGAATGACCTGGGACCGTATGGCGTGATCAAATGTCCGCAAGGGCTCATGGTCCATCAAGGATAGGTAGTAAGGAGTGATGCCGAAGGGGATGTGGTTCTGTGAACAGAGGCGAATGGCCTCGTGCTCGTCCTCCGTCAGTTGTATCAGGTCGCCGATCAGATCGGCATCGAGCAGCACATTGCGCATGTGCCAGACGTAGTCCTGCCAATCTTCCATTGAGGCGTTGAAGTAATCCATTATCCGCCCCCGGTTGGCCAAACGGCGCTCGACCACCTCCGGCAATAATCCTGTTGGGTAACGATCAATATACTTCTGGGCCCCATCTGCCATGCCGTCCAAGTAATCAGACCTTATTCGGGCGGCATCCCTTCCGTCCACATACTGGAGGTCTAGAATACCCTCATCCTTGTATATCCCTGACTCGGCGCGGGTCCCCTTCAATACGTTGGCCATGTCGTAAAGGAAGGCCGGGTGACCGACGGTATGACCATCAGAACGAGATAGGTCGAAGAGGTGGGAGATTACCGATACACCGCTCAACTCCTCGTTCCTAGGGGAGAAGTAATTGCGCATGATCCTGATGCAAATAAGGGCGTTCGATCTCTCAAGAGCCTCGGTGTGGAATTCCCTGGAGTGATACCTCTCCTCTCTTCGCACTAACAATCTCAAGACCGCTTTGCGCGCCTGTTCGATCTCTCTGGATCGGGTCAGAATTCCATGCAGCTCCGGGTCTGCGTCCCAAAGCACTTTGTTCCCGATCAGAGTTCCAAAGGTATCTTCGGTCCTCTTTGTACTACCATCTGTAGAATATGGCCTTTTCTTCCCTGGTGTAGCCTTTTTGTTCATGAAATATCCTAGATCGCCCAGGAATTGTTGAAAAGGGATCATCCCGGGGTGTGATACTAATTACAAAAGGCTCATGGTACTTATGATTTATCAGTTTACGTGTGGATATGATTATCTGGCAGGAATGGGATTGAGGGAGAATGACCGATGAGATAGAATTACCATTACAGGCCACGGTGAAGTTGGATCCTGGAGTCTGCCGACTCCCCAGCACGATCCGGGTTCGTACCGACGGCCAGGTGGTGAAGTTCGAGGTGCTCGATAGCCAATGCCCTCAGGTCAGGAACCTGGAGAAGGTCTTGCGCCAGATGGAGATATGGGACGTGATGCGCATGCCATTCTGTGACAACACCGTTTATCAGATATGCGGAGAGGTGCTCAAGCATTCCTCGTGTCCTGTTCCCTTGGCCATGATCAAGTGTGCCGAAGCCGCAGCCGAACTGGCATTGAAGAAGCCAGTGATGATCGAGTTCGTCTGCTGATCATTCGGATAATAATTTCTTGATGGAGGGCATTCCAACTATCGCGCTCGGGCCGGCCAGATACATTGCTACGGTCAAGGATTCACGTATCTCGTCCTTGGTAGCTCCGGCCTCCATTGCTTTCTGGGCATGGAGGTCGAAACATTCATCACATTTCAGGACCGCGGTCACCGCCACGGCGATGAGCTCCTTCTCTTTGAAGGTAAGGATGTTATTCTTGAACACCTCGTTCTTAAAACGGTACATTGCCCGTATGACCTCGGGCTGCTGTTGTGCGATCAGTTCAAGACTCATGATCAGGGAATTGCTTTGCCGGGATAAAAAGCGCATCCAAGCTAATGAAATAAATATTTCTAATTATAGCACATTGGGGGCGGCGTGGACGCAGTAAAGAGGGCGATAGAAATCATCAAGGCCATGACAGGAACCAAGATGGCCTTTCCCTTGGAATCGGAGATCGTCGAGGCCATAAAGAAGATCGAAGGCAATGTAAAGTCCCAGATCGGACTGGATGTCGTCAACGAAGGGGTCGCTCAATGCCTCAATCGACAGCACGTGATCTGCATTATAAAGGATACACGCTTCAGACCTCCGCCAGAGCCGACCGTTCTCATGATGGGTGATAAGGATATGGTCCTAGGCACTGAGATCCTGCCAGGCATGCATACCTTATACAAGGACAAGGAAAACGTCTGCTGGCTTGGAGACGATTTCGTGGTCTTCACCGACATGGTCCCAAAGACCAAGGAGTATTTTCTAATGCCCCCGGTGTCGTTCCCGGAGCTGGAACAAATAGAGGGGGCGAAGAACGTGGTGTCCTGCAGTCCCTCACCTTTGGGAGATATCATTATAAAAAATCATTACGAACTAGAGGACGATCCTAAGCTCGCCAGTCTCCTGGTGGGCTTTGACATGTCCTGAACGATCTTTTTTGATCTTTATTTCGTGGCTGATGAGCGTCAATGACGTTCGTCCGTTTATTTTATTTTTTTAAAAAAAAGAAGATAGATGGAAAGGGTTTGTTTCGCGCGTGTTCAGCCGCCCCCGCTCGGTGTCAAGGTCGATATGTCGGCTATGACATCCTTGGTCAAAGCGTCCATTTCTTCCAATGACATCGTCCGGGTCCTCTCCTTGAAGGAGGTCCGCTTGTACTCGGCCGCCAAGGCAGGTTCGAGGAGACTGGTTACGTACCAGAGTTCGTAGGTGTCGAGCATAGCCCATTCCACCCCATCGCGCTCTTGCACTTCCAGTACCTTTCCCACCGTCCCGGTGACTTTGTATTTCGCGTAGTCTCCTTCTTGCATTGGACACCTTACTTGGCGGGGATGATTGCGGTCCTCTCACCCGCAGGCATGAATTCCCTCAGGCAACCGCGGCCAAACTCCTTGGTGATGTTGGCCCAGTCGAATGGGAGGTTCTTGTCTGCGAAGGCGATCTTGACCAGCGGGTTGCACACGTAGGCGTCGCCGCGAGCTGCGTGAGGAGCCATAGCGATACCGCCGTATCCGCTCAGGTGACCCACGTTCATGGCGTAGTTCGGGAAGTTCGGACCCCTCAGTTCGTGGGGCAGACCCTCGTCGCTCCTGTAGGAGAACGAATTGGCTGCACCGCACATATCCTGAAGATCGTATCCGTAGAACCCTAGCCTGCCGAGCCTCTCCCTGTGTTGGTACATAGAGAGATACCATCCGTTAACACCTGCGTTGGCGTTACCAGTGGCGAAGGCGGTAGCGATACCGGTTGCGGCTGCTGCCACAGTGGCCCTCTGGGATCCACCGAAGTGGGCTTCCATGGCGGCCGGGTAGCGCTCGTACATCTCCAGGGCGTACGAATTGACCTCGGACCCGAGCTTTTCGATAAGGTCGGTGGTGGGCTTGCTGTTGCAGAGTCCGCCGTACTTGTCCTTTATGTGGTCAATGGCCCAGTAGGTGTAGTCCTCTAGGATGTTGTCGGTATAGGCGGCAGTGGCGTACTGAGTGAACCCGACTCCTCCGGACATGTAAGACCCGAGGTATATCTGGTCATAGATCACTGCACCCAAAGCGACAGTCTCCAACGCAGCGCGACCTGGGTCGTCCGGCTTGGTCCTGGTGCTCTGCACCATATCGGCCAATACTCCGAACGGAATTCCACCAGGCTCGTTGGGGCTCCTGGCCCTCCTGGCGGGCATCATGGTACCCATTTCCACCACTGCAGCGTGCTTGGCGGCGAAGGCGAAGTCGGCGATAGCGGCTTCTCCGGCTGCCAGTCTGTAGGCGGTGATAAAGGCCATGGAAATCTGCATCGCAGAGTGCCTGGCTATGGTACCACCGTCGCACACGCGGCCTATGATGGATGGCACACGCACGACCTGCCACAGCTTCTTGCCAACGGCGGCCTTCAGCTGCTTGGCCTGAGCTGCTGGGAACTCCTTGTTGATGTCGATGACGAAGCACTTGTCGATCTCGTCGATCAGCTCGTCGTCACCAGAGAACACCTTGACGTAGGAATCCTTCACCATCTCAGGGCAAAGCTCGGCCATGTGCTCCTGAACCACTGCGCCGCCTGGCATGGTGTGGTTAACAGCTTCCAGGTAGCGGTTGATGGTCTCAGGGGTGACCTCCTTCGACAGCCTCTTCTCTATAACGTTGTGGGCGACGTCCAGACCGACGATGACGGTCCTGCGTATGTCGTCCCAGCACTGCTGCATTGCAGCGTTGTTGACCCAGTGTAGGTCATCGGCCTCACCATAAATGTCGGTATGGGACAGCTGGTAGGGCATCAAGACCCTCTGGCCGAGCGCAACACCGACGTCCTGGTTCATCATGGGGATTCCACGGGCCTTGGCGATCTTGTTCGCCTGCTCTACCCACTCCCGCTTCCTTCCAGACTGTCTCCAGCCTCCGTAGGAATAGTGCTGAGAGCGGACCTCCGTGGGGTCCTCCTTGAACTTCTTCTTCATGGCGGCGATAAACATTTTGTCCTTTTCCTTCGCCATTTTCAGTCCTCCTTAACATCGAAGGGCTTGAAGCCACACTTGCTTCTAAGGGTGTGTATCCTGAGGTTCTGCCTCATGACCTCCTCGTCGTCCCTCATGTCCACGCCATCTGCGCGGAACATCGGGGTGTGCTCCTTCAACCACTTCTCGGGCATCGGCTTTCCGACCGGGACAGGCTTGTCCAACGGGACACCGACCTGATCCTTCACGTACTCGACCTCTCCCTTCTTAGCGTTCCACCGGAACCTCTGCCAGGCGTCGAACATCAGACCGTTCTGGTCAAGCCTAACGGCGTGGCCGTGCACGGTAGCTCCCCTGATACCAGTCCTTGCGGTATCAAAGGTCTCGTTGTCGATGAGTTCCTTGGCGATCTTTTCGACGTCCCTCTCCCTCATCTCGATGATCTGCCTTCCAGATAGGGTACCAGTATCGATACCTCTCAACCTCCACATGTACATCTGAGCCCTAACATACGGTATGATAGGGGCCCAGTAGACAGAGTCGGTGAACTGAACGTATCTTATCCTGTCTCCATGCTTTGCGCCATCGCTTGCCTCGACCAACTGCCTGATCGGGCAGTCGGGCTCGGAACCCTCCTCCAGCGGCGGGTGGATGGTGGCATAGTCGGAACCTGGGGTTCTGTGACCCAAGATCTTGACCACGTCGTCCATCGGAACGTCGCGAAGCTTTTCCAACTTAACGTTGGGGTCCATCAGGCGTCTCCTGTTCTTGGCGGGCAGGGTGGTGCCAGGATAGAATTGTGCTTTGTATTTTGTCTTAGCCATGTTATTTCACCAATCCTTTTTTATAATCGGTAACAGTCGGCTTGAACTTCGAATATCGACCTACCTCGAGATTGAACCCGAAGGGGAGCAAATCCTTGCAAACCTCCTCGATGTCCTTTAAGGCCTGAGTTACAAAATCGATGTCGCTTATCTCGACGAAAATACGACCGACTTGGACCCTCAGTTCCACTTCTTCCCCAACCACTGTGATCATTCGGCGTTCCGGATGATTCACAGGGCCTCCGGTCCCGGGGCCCATTTTCATGACCGCCGGTAGGTCCTCGCCTTGAACGGTTATCTTTCTCACGTTCTTCACTTCGTGCAACCTGTTCAGTAACATTTCAGTGGTGTCCGCGAGCAGTAATCGCTCCGGGAAGATCTGTATCTCGGGCAGGGGAACCTCTTCAGAGGTAGGCTTATCCATGTTCAAGCCACCTGCTCCTTCAACTTCTTGGCCTCCTTGCCGACCACCTTCAATGGGTTCTTGAACTCTGGAATCTCACCGAAGACCTCCTTCAGAACTGCAGAGGTGTGTTCTGCGCTGAAGTACTGTGTTCCGGCATCCAGGGCACAACCCGCGGCAATCACCGGTATGACGGTTCCCTTCGCGTGTCTGGTAACCACGTGGTTTCCGTGGAACAGACCCGGACCGCCTCCACCATAGATAGAGTGGCTGAAGAAAGACATACCGACAGATGTACCCATAGCCCTACCATAGTCAGTACCGGGCAGGCTGGTTTCGTGCTCCACCAGGTCGTTGTAGTATAGAATGGTGGATGGAATACCTTGTGCGGCCCTTGCGGCACCGATGTTCACACAGATCGCGGCTAGCAGACCAGCGGACACATAGGCGTTCCACAGCGGGAAGTCGTTGGTAACGTACTCAACGAATCCGGACGGGAACTTCTTGCCCTTCTTGATGACCTTGTCCTCCAAGGCCCTTCCGACCATGGATGCGACGACGTCACCGACAGTGCCGGTCTTTCCGTTCTCCTTGACCCAGCTATAAACCAGGTTGTTGGCGTTCAGACCCTGGTAAGCCAGGGACAACAGGTGCTGCCTCTCGAAGTTGCCGATTGCGTCACCCATCTCGTAGGCCGCTGCGGTCTCGTAGATAGAGGACAGAGCGGCGGCGTTCATGGCGTTCCTACCGGTCAACATGACGATGTGGTTGGCCATGATGTTCCTGAGCGCGTAGCCAGTACCCTCGTTCAGCTGAGGAACATCAAGGATGCTCTTCAGGTTGGAGCCCAGCATGTTGATGGTCTGAGGGTATCTTCCCCAAACAGCTGCCTTCACCATCGAGGCCTCGAACATATTCACGTCGAAATGGTCGATAATGGCCTCAGTCACGGCGGCAGCGACACAGGTAAATCCAGTGGTATACTCGGCACCAGAGTCAATTCTGACGCTGGGGCAGGTAACAACCATTCTCTTACCGTCTGCCATGCTCTTGACTTCAGAGTCGTCGTCCTTGCTGACCTTGATTATGTCTCTAATCCTTTTAGCCAATTTGTCAGCGTCCGCCACTACTGCGACATTCAAAACCCTGCCTGGGACGTTCAAGTTGCCAACCGCTCCGGTCTTGAGACCTTTCTCAATACCCTCGAGGTTGACTGCGATCGTCCTCTTTGTCAGAGAGATGGTTCGCTTAATGGCCGCGTTGTTTAACGGACTTATTGCTTCTAGAGGCACGTCCTTTTCAATGACCTTGCCTCTGTCATCATACAAGTCCACCTTGTCTTTAAATCTTGCCATTTTTTACCTCCTTTTCAATAACTCGGTAATTTCACGAGCAGATATGCATCAAACTCATGAAAACCGGTTCCCCTTGCGAAGTCGAAAAGGTGGCGTTAGAATATAAGCTTGATGATGGATGGATTATCCATCCATATTAAACAATAGCTTACTTTTTTTAACTACCCAGACAAAAATGCCCCTGATTTAACGTCATTAAATTTTTTAATATTAAAATATATTTATTTTAATATGATTTGAGTTTTTTATTTTTTTTTAATAGCATCGATAATACTTAAAAATGGGGTTTATCGACCTCTTTAAAGAGATAACAGGACTGTTATCGCGTCTTCCTTCTTATAATCTCGGTAATTTGCTGTAAAATAAAAATTGAATCGCTCTGATTTTTCACGAGACAATAATGAAGAGATCATGGACAGGAATCCGGAAATGGTACGCCGGGGATAGTAAATCTTTCTGAATTCGGTGAGCATCTCTTCACCTTCTTTGAGATCGATCACCCCATCGCGTATCGCGGATTTCACTAGAAACCTGATATTGACCATGGGTTCAGATAGAGCTTCATAGTTCTCAGGATCGAATACCAGGGCTACTTCGTCGTCCCCTTCGATCTTACCGCTAGAATATTCTTCAAAAATGCGTCCGACGCCTATCATTCCTAACTGGCTCAGTTCCGATGCTCTTAGGGCGCCCATGCTACCCCCGCCAACCACCTTCACGCCCTTGACCATCAATGCCATTATCTCTCGGTGACCGACCGAGCAGTTCTGTAGGAACACACCGTCGATTATGCCAACGACGTCAACATCCCCCAACTGTGTCAGGTCCCCCCTCTTTACAGGAGGACGATAGTCCGCATCCAATATCTCACGTGCCTCATCCAGCGACAGGCTGGGGCCCAGAAACACCACCGGCCGGCTCATGTTCCCAGCCTGGGTCCGATCCGATCCATGTCCATGGCAAATATCTCCATACCGGGTACGATCATCCTGACCACCGGTATACCGAGCTCCGGCCTGGTCAGCTCGACCGCGATGACCTTCTCGAAGCCCCGGTCAAGAAGATGGTCCAAAACGACCTCGATGTCCTCGAGGATGTCCTTGGTATCGAATTCCGGGAAATCCTTCATACGTACCTCGGACGAGGAGGTGAAGTACATGGCGTTCAGACTCTTCATGCGCTCGTATCCCACCTCTCGGTTCAGGTCCGCCTTGGTGGTATCCTCCCTCGCCCCGTGTATCTGCGTGCAGCGACTTTGTGCCACCTCGGTCAGCGCCCTGATGGCTGCCACCCGAGGACTGAGATGGGTCCCAACTCCCAGATTGAGAAGTGCGGGGTCCTTCATTCGGACATCGTCGGCCGCGGCAGCGATGGTGGGTATGCCTACATCACTGGTCAGGTCCTTGAGGTGCACTTCCACCCCCTGAGAACTGAACTTGTTTAAAAGCTCGCTAACGACTGGACAATCATCCTCGACCACGATCTCCCCTCGTGACACTTTTCTAGCCTCGGAAATTGACCAGGCATCCCTTTCGATCACCTCGCACAGACCGTGCAATACCGCCTCCTCCAGATTGTTTCCGGAGGCGAGACCGTTGGTGTTGCTACGGAATAGCTGCAGGTCTTTTTTGGAGTCATAAGGATGATAGACCGCCACGGCCGGCACCCATATCTCCTCCCCCTCCATGAGATCGTAGCCCTTGACCCAAGCGATGGGGTGGTAATTTACATGCACGTTGATCATCTGCGGCAGGATCAACGTCCTGGGGTCGACGGCGTTCTCCGAGGCGAGCATGTTGTCCATCATATCCCGGCGCAACCTCTCGTCCCCCGGTTCGGCAGAGTAACGTTCCATACCCTCCATGATCGCGGAGACCCGCGCCTGCTCCCGGCTTGCCCCTTTACCATTGTATATGGATATCGCACCCTCCTTGGCCATGGGCCTGATGCTAGAGAACACCGGTATTCCAATGCGATCGAGGTCGGTGATGTCCGCCACTCGAGTGATGCCAGCCTTAGAGAGCAATGGTTCGACCCTTTTCAGGGTGGTGAGCGGATCAACAGCGCGGTGACCGTCCTTGGTATAGGTCTTGGGGGCGGGTCGTAGCTCCATGGAAGGGGTTAACCATCAGGGCGGTCAATAAATCTTTGGTGTCATCCCTCTCGACCTTCTTCCTTTTCCGCCAGGGGAGTTGCTAGGTCGAACATGGCATCCTCGTTCATACCGATCCTCTCTATGAGTATGTCCACCTCCACCCTTTGAATATACGGTATATTGACGATCTTGTCCTGAATGAGGTCATACAGCTTATCAACGCTGGTTGCGTAGACCTCACATATCAGAGAGTGATCGCCGAACACCTTGTAGACATATTGTATCTCATGATATTTTTTCAACTCATCGATGACCGATGTCAAGGGGGCGCCCACCACCTGAAGACCGATCAGCGCCCGCATGAGACCCATCTTAGTGGTGTTCACCTGCATGGTGTAGGCCTGCACATACCCATCGTCCTCCAGACGAGAGATGCGCCTGCTGATCGTCGCTTTAGAAACGCCTAACCGGTCAGCTATGCTACTTAGTCCCTCGCGAGCATTGCGCCGTAACATTCTGAGGATCTCGAGATCCGTTGTGTCCATGACCTTCCCCTGCAACAAATTTGCAAAATGGTCATTAATTATATGATTATTTGGACTTTTGTTTCATAAACTACATATTAATGTAAAAAAATTGTAAAAAGGGAAGTTTATCCTGTTTTGATCTTGGACTTCCCTCTTGGCCCGACGAGCCTCTCCAAAGCCGCCACTACCTCATCCAGTTTGGAGGCGGGAATACCGACCAGCATCTCTGAAGGCTCCAGATCGGTGGACTTGCGGCAACCGAAGCATCCGATGGACAGACTGAGCGTGTCATGCAAATAAGGGTAGACCGTGGAATAAGCGCAGCTCGCCTGGAACGGCTCCATCTCCACCACCATCTTGCCTCCTTGGAAGAACTTCGCCGCCACTGGGAGCAACCAATACATCTGCTCTGGCGTGCCTGTTACGATGACGACATCCGGTTTTATCTTCGTTTCGCTCAGTGGAGAGACGGCAGTGGCCATTACACTTCCGCATTCCAGCTGGGGGCGTTCCTCGATCATCTTCTTGGCCGCCTCAACCGTATCGAACATACCGATATTGAAGTGGAACTCACCGGATTTGACCTTGTCCGGTATGGGTAATATGCCAAGGGCGGACCCGCCCACCACGCAGGCATGCTTTTCCCCGGTCAGAAGCAACTTCTCCCCTCTCCTGGCCCTCATAATGGATTGACAATGCCTTATGTTCTTTTCCGGGACCTGATAACCTTCTGGCAGGGCCTCCCCCTTTTTGATCAAGGTAACAGCCACCGGTTCTGTCTTGAGCTCCAGAACGTCCATGAGAACTTTGGCGGATTTTGCATAGTCGGTCAATTTAACACCTTATAGAATACGTCCGTATACGATAGATAATGATTGGTATTGACCTACGTCCGATCCTGATCAACGCACCGAACATACCCAGCGATCGTAGAAGAGGTCTCTTTGATTTTCGAAGATGGTGCATGTACGACCTTTGTCATGGCACCATTGCTCCATGAACTTCACCTCCTCCTCTGTGGCAACCGTCATGATTATATTATCCGCCAATTCCAAAATCTGGTCAACTATCAACTTCCAGGTCCAGGAGTTGATGATGTTGATGTCTCCGGCCATCAACATGATGGCATACGGGGCCTTATCCAGATATTCCGAGGCCTTGGTCCCGTCCAGCAGCACGGTGTTCCAAGGTTGCAACCGACCCTCCAACAGACCGCGGCACAGCAGATCGCGGTCAACGTCATATGCCAATGGTCTCAGACCCATCTTCACCAGGGTCTTGCTCCCTACGCCGGAACCGCAACAACAGTCATAGCATAGGTCTCCAGGCTTGAAATGCCATTCCTTCCAGATGAGATCGGAGACCTTCTTCTCCCGATCGGCAGGAAGGTCATCCAAGGCAGGCTGGCATTCTTTCAACATTTTATTGGAGAAATATTCCATCACCGCTTCCCGCCAATCCTCGATACTGCACTTGAATACCTTGATGTCCAATTCCGGAAGGATCTCGATGAGGTCCTCGGAAGGCTCCTTCCACAGAAAACTGACGGCCTTCCATCCTTCGTCCTCGCGGGCCATTGCCAGCGGTGTTTCATCATTGTCTATCAGTAAGCGGACCTCGGTCGACCCCCGGAGCATTTGGACCAGGGATGACTCGTTGGTCAACGCTTCGAACGAGCTCTCGATCAATCGTACGTCCTCCAACTGGAAAAGCTCGGGAAGTTTCATTTCAATGCGGAAATGATTAATTCATTATTAATAACTGGTCGATACGACCCCGGCCCTGCACAAATGGATTATATATCTTTATTCTCTCCACATTGCAAATGAACCTTCAGCCTAAACGGGACTGGGACCTATGGGCCATCATCGGGCTTTCCTTGACCCTGATTCTGATCATATATCTGTTGCCGGACAACGTTATGCGTGTGATCATAGGCCTGCCGTTCATTCTATTCTTTCCCGGTTACGCCGCATTGTCCGTGCTCTTTCCTGAGAGCAAGGACCTGGAGATCATCGAGAGGGTTGCGCTCTCGTTCGGTCTCAGCATAGCCATCTCACCATTGGTGGGCTTCGGCCTGAACTATACGCCCTTCGGGATACGCCTAGCACCGATCCTGCTCAGTTTGTCGGCCTTGAACGTTGCTCTTAGCGCCGCGGGATTATACCGCCGACAGATGGCCGAGAGTCCCTACCTCCCGTTCGACCCCGTGAGGACCGCTCGAGGATACCTCGTGCAGTTCAAGGCCGAGAAAGGTTTGGACCGGATACTCACGGTCGTATTGGTGATCTCCATTCTGTCGTCCGTGATCGCCTTGGTGTACGTCGTTGCCGTCCCCCGACAAGGAGAGAGCTTCACCGAGTTCTACATACTGGGACCGGGGGGCAAGGCTGAGGACTATCCACACAATTTGACCGTCGAGCAGGAAGCCTCGGTCATCATCGGTCTGGCTAACCACGAGCATCGGGCGGTGGAGTACACCGTGGAGCTGTGGTTGGTAAACATGACCTTCGTGGATAACGTCACCCAGGTTCACAGCATGTATTATTTCGATTCTCTCACCGTGACATTGAACCATACGGATGTCGACCTTGAAGGGGAATGGCAGCCACAGTGGGAGGAGGCTTACAACTTCAACGTCAGCGTGACGGGCAACTACAAGCTCTGGTTCCTGTTGTACAAGGATGGGGCGCCGATCCTGCCTTTCGCCCCTGTGTCGATGGTCGATTATTCGGGCACCTCGGCCGAGGAGCGCATAGTAATGGCCGTAGAAAATGAGGTCCAGAGCCTGAACCTGAATCTAAGGGTGACCTGATCACATGATGGTCAGGTAACGCCTATCGTACTCGTTCATCAGGGCGTTACGATATATCTTCTCCTGCTCGGCCATGATGTCGTTCTTTGCCTTGGTCCGGGATAACAGTTCATCGGCCACGTCCTTCCTTTTTGTCAGTTTCATTCGTCGAACCTCTTCCATGGTCATTTCCAGATCGACCACATCCACCAATCTACCGTCGACCAGCAGTTTTTCCCCTTCCCGCATGGAAAGACCAGGGCCACAGTCAATACATTTCAATTTGGATTTTTCATCGCTCATGCTCGCACATGATGATGAATGTTAAAAAAGAAAAAAAGGGTTTCGGTAAGGGTTACAGGAAATAGAAGCGGGACCTGGAGGTAACGCAGACGTTCCCCATCTTCTCCAGGCGGTCCAGGACCCCTGAGTAACGGCGAACCATCATCTTGCCTTCGTCCGGCAGCTTCTCCCTGAGAAGTTTGACCTCTTCCAAAAGCTTGGCCGCCTCTTCCGCCGAGAATAGCTTCTTGCTACCGACGGAGCTCGGGACGCTGGCTATGATAGTGCACCCGTTCTTCTTTGCGATCTCCGGTAAGGCGCTGTTCTCCGGTCCGAAGGTACCCATGCATCCGCGTCCCTCGTCCCAGGAGAGGACGCACTTGGCGCAGGCCGCACCCATCTCGTCAAAGGAAAGCATGTCCCAGGCGGTAAGCCTGTCGTCCTTGCCTGACCTTTCCATCAAGGCGCTCATCCTTTCAGGCGAGACCTTGTCGACCGGGATCCATCCGGTGTATAGTTTCTGGCTCTCCGCCACTAACCGCTGCTTGTCAGCATCCTGCTTGATCTTGTCCAGATAGAGAGTTTCCATCTCCGGGTCCAAACGGTTCCTCTTTAGAAAGGCCTCCCAGTCATCGCCCATGACCAACTTGGCCTGGCTAATAGGGACCACTAGATCGAACTCGGCCACATCTTCAAAGCCTGCAACGTCCTTCAAATTCACCTTGAGCAACGTGGACTTGCCCACCTTGCACAAAGCGCTGTCACTGTCAACTTCACATATTGCTATAGAAACGCCCATTTTACCCCTTCTTACCTGTGTTACAAAACGAGTTGTATTTATCAATTATCCTCTTAACAACGAAATTGAATTCCTAAAAATGCTCATCCATACATTAGCCAGCATATCGACTGAGTTTAAATTTATATATAATTGAAATGAAATACATAGTTAGAAGGATCAACCATATGCTGGAAGGAAAATGGCCGATCGCTAGTGGGGATTACGTCCTTGGGAATGACGGATCTCCGGTGGCCGTCCTCATCATCGGCCGGGGGGCGGTGGACGTACCTTCGGACCTTTTCTGCATCAAGGGAATATTAAAGACGGAGAACATAGGATTGGAGAAGGTCATCGCCAACATCATCTCTCTACCTAGTATCCGAGTTCTAATAATGTGCGGACGGGAGGAGTTCGGTCACTTCCCAGGGGACGCCATACGAGCCTTGATGGAAAATGGCATCGATGAGCATCACCGCATAATCGGGACCAAGGCGGCCATACCTTTTTTGTGCGACCTGCCGCCCCAGGCGGTGGAGAGGTTCCAGGAACAGATCGAGATCGTGGACCTCTTAGACTCCTCCCAGGTAAATGAGCTGGTGGAGTTCGATCCCATTTACGAGTTCGATGAAGCTAGCGGGAAAAAGCTCATACAGGTATTGGAGGAGCTGCGTTCCCGGAAGTTCTCCCCCTTCCCGGCCGAACCATTGATCATAAGGGCCAAGGCGTTCAGCGGGGAGAGCGGCCGGATAGCTAAACAGCTCCATCTTGCCTCGGACGATTTCATTTCACCTATGCTTCGCATGCCCTCCGACGGGCTGAACACCGGTATGGGCATGGTATTGGTCTCCGAGGAGTTCGGTGTGGTCATAGAACCGCTCCAAGGAAGAGTGTTGACAGTTCCCTCGGTCGAATTTTCCCTTAGACTGAGGACGTATCTTACGGGGGTATGACATGTTCAAGTTCCAGACAACGCAGAGAAAGGCATGCATCGGTGGAACGGAGTTCGGAGGGCAACCGGGCCAGAGGCGAACGGTCATGGTCGGTTCATTGTTCTACCCCCGGCACTCGGTCGTTCTGGACCCTCGCACCGGGGCTTTGGACCATCATAAATTAACAGAAAGGTTGCACCAGTACCGTAAAGTGATCGAGAGCTGCGAATGCCCGTCCGCCCTCATGCTGTACGCTGAGAACGAGACGGCGGCCAGGAATTATCTGGAGGCGGTATGCGACATCGTTCCTGGTCCGTTGTTCGTGGATTCCGGCAGTTCCGATGTCCGCATCTCTTTCCTGAGGCATGCTGAGGAAATGGGGTTGCGGGACCGAGTGGTTTACAACACCATCAACGCCGGCCTCTCCGCGGAAGAGAAGAGTATGCTCGAAAAAGCTCCACCGAAGCACGCGGTTGTCCTGGCCTTCAATCCCCGCAGTGATGATGTCAAGGGACGCATCTACATGCTGGAAAGTGGGGACGACCTTCTACCGCAAGGTCTGCTGGAGACGGCCGAGGGCCTGGGAATAGACAATCTGCTACTGGACGTGGCGGTAACGTCGCCGCAACAGAACGCTGGATCGGCCTTGCGGGCGATAATGGTGGCCAAGGCTAAATGGGGACTGCCCTGCGGCTGCGCCCTGCACAACGCCGTGGAGTGCTTGGACCTGAGCGATATGACCGATGCCAAGGAGGCCATGCGCCATGTGGACAGTTCGGCGGTGGCCTTGAGCATGATGGCGGGAGCGGATTACGTGGTCTACGGCCCGCTGGAATATGCTAAAAGGGTGATGCCGGTGGCCGCCTTCGCCGACCTGATGCTGAGCCAATCGGTGGCTGACATCTAGATGTCGATGTAACAGCCCGTACCGAAGAGCTCAAAGCCGGGGAAACGGTCGGAGAACATCTTGGTGGCCTGGAAGCCGGTACAGTGCATCGGGACCACCTTCTCTACCCCCAGCTTCTTCAGTCCGTCCATGGTCTTCAACAATGTTTCCGGTGAACCTTGGGATAGGTGGAAACCGCCCATCACCATGTACAATTTACGTTCGCTTCTTTTTCTGACCTGGGACAATATGTTCACGACCCCGGCGTGACCGCAGCCTGTAACGACGATCAATCCTTTTCGGGTGGAGAGGACCAGCGCCTGCTCTTCCAGGATGTGGTCCGGCATCATAGCTCCCTCTCGCTCCAACATGAAGGTCGATGGGACCTCGAAACTGTTGGTGCGCAATACCTCACCGGTGGTGCTGATCCCAGAGACCAGTTCTTTCGGTCCGTTCTCGTAGATAGGAGGGTGTTCTTTCAGAAGGGATAGCAGTTCGGTCGATGGACCGATCTCTCTTGTATTCCCGGAAGCGGAATAGAAACGTTGCCCTTTGAAAGTGCTTGAATGGGCATAGCAGGGGACCCCGGCCTTCAACAGCAACGGCAATCCGCCCAGATGATCATAGTGACCGTGGGTGATGAACACCGCATCCAGCTCTTCCGGCCTAATGCCCAGCACACCCAGGTTGTGCGAGAACACCTGTTCCGATGAACCGGTGTCCATGATCACCTTCTTCCCATCATTGTTCTCGATGAGCATGGACAGCCCATGTTCGGATATGAATTTGCCAGGCGCCTTCTGCACTGAACGAGAATTACCACTCGATCCAGTGCAATTGTCTACTACGCACGTGATACGCAATTAGGCGTCCTCTCCTTTTCTTACGATCTTAAATTCGCTGAAATTGTAGACGTCCTCTGGACAGGCCGCCTGGCACTTCTTGCATGCCGTCCCCAGACAATGCTCGGTGTTGATCCTGACCTGGAACTTCTTTTCTCCGATCTTTGATACTTGCAGGGCACACTCTGGACACGCTTTTTGGCACTTCTTGCAGCCGATGCATCCTTCGAACGATCCTACGAGGAACACACCGACATCGTCCAGGGTCTTTAGACCCTGGGCGCCGATGACCGGGATATCCGAAACGACCAGGCGGATGGTCTCGCTCGGGCGCTTGATCTCCGGCAGCGGGCGCAGACCGGAGAACTGGATCATCTCGTTGTACATCTCAAGGGACATGCCCTCGGTCCAGTAGGCGATCTCGTTCACGTACATGTCCTCGAAGATCTTGCTGGTGGCGAACATGATGTGCTTGCTGGCGATGGAATTGGCCACGTCCTGCATGCGATCCAGACCATCATCGTCAACCAGGATATCGTAGGACATCATCAGTGAGGTGTTCCCGGCCTGCACGGTCTTGTCCAGGACCCTGGGGATCAATCCCACGGTCTGGGCCTTCAAAGGGTCCACATATGTGCCGGAGGCGCCAGCCATATACATGGTCCTGACACCGAAGTCATCTATGCCCACTTCCTCGATCAGGGTGCGGTGACCGGCGCGGATGGCTCCGAAGGCCTTTCCGGCTTCGCGGACGTCCTCTTCTCCGAAGTAAATGCCGTTCGTAAGGTGGATGCGGCGATCGGGGGTCTCGATGTAGGGCAACTTGATGATGCCAGCCTCCAGACCCATGGCCATTGCGGCTACGACGCCAGTACCGGTTATGCCCCGGGCGACCACACCGTCAAGCCGGCTCTCCGCACCGTTCCTTGGATCGACTATGGAGGATTTGATAGGGTGCAGTTTGTCGCTGAGGACCATATTGTACCAGCGGCCGTCGTCGGTAGGTATTACATCGGAAATGGCCTGCGGTGCGGCCAGCATGCCGAACTGGATGGATTGCCCTTCCATGGCTGGCCCGGCGGCGGCGCTGCCGGTGTACAGCTCACCATTATGGAACAGCCCCATTTCGGCGTTGGTGCCGTAGTCTGTCACCATGCAGGTCTCCTTCTTGTCCATGAGACCGGTCTTCATGATCATAGCCAATGCATCGGCGCCGATCTCGTGGCGTATGGACGGAGGAATGCGCACCTCAGCGGTTCGCCTGACCGAATTCATACCCAGCTCCTCGGCTTTGATAGAATGGGCCTTTCGTTCCGGGACCTTGACGTTCAATCTTTTCAATATCGATTGCCCGGCGAAGGCCAGGTCCCGTATCTCGATGTTCTCGAACATAGACATCTGGGCCGGATTTCCGCATACCGATACTCGAGCGATCTCCTCGGGCTTGGCTCCCAGGGTAGAAATAAGCTTGTCGACCGTCTCAATGACTATCCGGTGCCCCACCTCGGAACCGTTCTCTAACCAGAAGTGGAGATGGTCCATAATGTTGGCACCCGGTAGGGGATGCCTCATTGTTATGGCCGTGGCCAGAATCTTGCCTTTCCTATCCAGATCGACCAGGTGACCCCGGTAACCGCTAGTTCCCAAGTCGAGCGCTACTCCCAATGCCATGGAAAACCTCGGAGAGGGAATGACATCGCCTCATTATTAATACTGTTCCCGAAACAATCGCCTATTTATTTGTCCAGTAGCTCCATTTTAAACGCCGATGAACGTATTATACGGGACAACGGAATTATAGTGAAAAGGACGTTAATGCCTAGTTGTGATTTAATGAGAATCGCCCAGGTGACCGGATTCTTGGGGAGCGGAAAGACCACCTTTCTTATCGAGGTGGCCAAAGAGCTGAATTCAAGAGGTTTGAAGGTAGCGACCATAGTCAACGATGTTGGTCATATCAACGTGGACCGCAAGTGCATGGAGATACATGGCATAGACACCATGGAGATATCTGGAGGGTGCATATGCTGTGAAGTGCAGGGTACGTTGACGACCACCGTCACAAACATCTATATGAGCTTCCACCCGGACGTCATTTTAGTAGAGCCGACCGGTGTGGCCATACCGTTAGGCCTCAAACAGGCCGCGGCGGAGACGGTGAAAAAGATGCCGAAGATACTGGAACAATCACCCATCGTCACCTTTGTCGACGCTCTGCGCATCGATAAGCTGATGAACAATGTGCGTCGGTTGGTGGAGACCCAGATAATCGAGGCGGACGCGGTGTTGATCAATAAGGTCGATGCCGTCGACGAGGACCGACTGGACCGGGTGACCAAGATGGTGAGAGAACTGAATGCAGAGGTCCAATTGTACTATGGCTCCGCTCGCACCGGAAAGGGGGTCAAGGAGATAGCCGACATCATGGTCAACGGTAAAGCGGTGATATACGACCTACATGACGCTGAGAAACGCTTTGATCGGAAATACGGAGAGTGATGTGTGTGGACCAGAAATCAAGGGAACTGCTGACACACCGGGCCACGGACGAGCTGGGTAAGTTCTCTGTGTGGGTACGACTTTACATCGCCGATCCGTTGAGCAGTGAACAATCCGAGGGCATGGTGGTCGACCTGATGAACGAGATCACCACGGAGTGCTTCCGACAGGGTGCGGACATGATAGGACATGTCAAATCGTTCCTGACCGCGGAAGGCGGCAAGACCATTAACGTAAGCCTGATCGACATGGATATCGGACCGACCGTTCAGAACCGATTCGATGGAACGATGATGACACGTGGGGAGCTCATCGTCCACGTCATCGTGCATGGTATGTGGGACCCGGAGGTCCGGGAGACATCCCTGAACATAACCAAGGAGTTCATGGCCGAAAGGGGCATTGAATACGAGATCATCAACGATTTCTTCGAGAAGGAGAAGAGGGTGAAGGACTAGGTCGGCCCATTCGAGCTACCTTTTAATTCATACATCGCCTAAGATATGCTTATGACGCCCAAAGAAAGGTTCGAGGGAGCTATATCGCTTTTACCAGTGGACCGCCCGCCGATGATGTATCAGCATCTGGGGGCGGCCAAGACGGTCCTGTCCGCGGCAGGGCTCACTATGCGGCAGGGCTTCCACGACCCCGAGATCTTCGCTCGCATCGCCATCTTAGCGCAGAGGATCACCGGCTTCGACAACGTCATGGCCGGTTGGGGCGACATATTGGTCGAGGCACGGGCTCACGGCACTCAGTGGATGTGGCCGGAGCGGGACTTCTACCCCAGGGTTGAAAAGTACGCCGTAATGTCGCCGGCAGATGTAGATAAGGTTCACCCTGTGGACCCCATGAGGGACGAGTACTGGTCTGTTCCACTTAAGGCCGCGGGGATCATGAACGAGCGGGTCGGGAACGAAGTGGCGGTCCTGGGGTGCATAAATTCGCCGATGCTCATCGTCAGCGAGATCATGGGGTTGGAGGGTCTGCTCATGGCGACCATCACCGATCCGGACGTGGTGGACCAGCTTCTCGGGGTTGTGATAGAGTCCACTAAAGCATACTCGGAGCATCTGGCCGGCATGGGCGTCACCACGGTCTTTGTGGAGAACGGCACCGCCGGATTGGAGACCAATTCACAGGAGAACATCGAACGGTTCGACCTGTGTAATCTGAAAAAGGCCATCGATCATTTTCACCATCATGGAATTAAGGTCATTGCCCATAATTGCGCTGCAAAACCCTACCTGGACGGTTATCCAGGCGTTGGTGCGGACGCTGTACATTTCCACCTGACGGCCGTGGACAAGAACGAAGTGTTCTCCAAGCTTAAGGGGCGCACCGCGGTCATGGCCGGTATCGACCATATGTTCCTGCTGTTCAAGGGTACGCCCCAGGAGATCGATCGAGAGGTAGCTGACATCGTGAAGACATGGGGGGACGGGGCGGGGCTCATGATCAGCCCGGGCTGTGAGATGCCGTTCAAGACCCCGATGGACAATATAGTCGCATTTCGAGAGGCGGTCGCTCGGCACGGAACTGCCTCGAATCGTTGATGATCGTTGGTTGAACATTTGTTAATTTATTTACAATTGTTTCACATGGAAGACCATGAGCCAGATTATTATTATTAACCGGTGTTAAAGGATGATTGTTGTGAAGAACACCCCGATACATTAATGTACGGTAAAATTGATACTCGGGACAGGTCCGATTCCAACTGGATTATAGGGGGAATGAATTTGTCTACAAATATGACTCCAAGGGACAGAGTACTAGATGCATTGAAGGGCAAGCAACATGACAGGCCGCCGGTCGCGGTCTTCACCCAGAGCGCCACGATGGGACAGATGGATGCGCTCGGTGTCAGCTGGCCAGAAGCACACTACGACGTTGACATGATGGTCAAGTTGGGTGCGGGACAGGCCACGGTATTCGGGTTCGAGGCCGTCAGGGCCCCGTTCTGCTTGACCGCCGAGGCCGAGAGCATGGGATTGACATGTGACAAGGGGCGCAAGGACAGGACCCCGATGCTTAAGGGACACCCCTATGCGATCGAGGACGAGCCCACCATTATGCCCGTAGATCAGTTCCTGAAGAGCGGCCGTGCCGCCATCGCCCAGCAGGCCATCACCAAGATGAAGGCCCTGTACGGCGCCGAATATCCGATCATCGCCGGGAACACTGGACCGTTCACCCTGGCAGGACACATGGTCAGTACCGAGAACCTCGTGCTGTACATCATGGTCGAGCCAGAACTGGTGCACAAGTGGGTCAAGGCCGTCAACGTCATATGCAAGGGATATTCCCAGGCATTGGCCGACGCCGGAGCCGACGTAGTGCAGATGTCCGAGCCGTCCGCCAGCACAGACCTGCTGTCCCCGGACATGTTCAACGAGTACGCAGGTACATACTTGGCCGATAGCCTGGCCCCAGTGAAGGGCGCTACTGGCGTTCTGCACATCTGCGGTAACACCACCGATATCCTGAACAACATGATCAACACTGGATGCAAGGCTCTGTCTGTTGAGGAGAAGGTCGTTCCGGAAGAGGGTGTCAAGATCGTCAACAAGCGTGCCGTCCTGATCGGTAACGTCGGTGTGGTCAACCCGCTTCTGCAGGGTACCCCGGCTGATGTCTTGGCTCACGGAAAGCGCTGCGCTGCCGCCGGCTTCGACATCGTCTCGCCTGGATGCGGCCTCTCCGCCCTGATAAAGGACGAGAACCTGGCTGCGCTGGTCAAGGCCGTAAAGGGCTAAAAGCCCAACCCTTTTCTTTTTTTTTATTTTTTCTAACTTCTGTGATCAAGAAATATCGTTTATCGAACTGTTAAAACGAATAGCAAAAATAGTGCTCCTTCGCCTTGATCATATAAAGACGATGTATCGAGTGATCTTCATATGTGAGCTGCCGCTCACCGCACCTGCCATTATACCAAAGGTCCTCAAATGGCACATTTGGAAGATCTTGTCAGCAGGGTCTTCAAAAACTAGATAGATTGATAGGATGTGTTTTAGCGACCCATGTTTGAATGATGAGCCCCGTCGTTGTGGAAACGCGGTTTGTCACCGGTTCCCGGAGGATGGGGCAAGGATCGTGACGAGGACGCCTAATCCGAACGCTTAGGCTTAATCATCATACGCGGTTCCCCGGTGGCCCTTGCTGTCACCTCGACCCAAGCGGTCTGTTCACCTTCCACGTTAATGCCGCCGTAGAACTTCTGTTCGTAGATATCGCTTCGCACCCGGATGTTCTCGGCCCCGGCCTCGTATGCACGATTCTTCACGTACTCCTCGGCCTGCCTTCGGGCGCTACCCACCGCCTGTTCTACGTGACCATATGTCACCGGCGGCCCGAAAGGGCCGAGAACGAAGAAGCGGTTGTCCTTGTCCGGAAAGACCTGAACGGTGATGGTCTCTGATATTTGGCTACAGACAGCCCCCACGGCATTGCCGACATCGTGGTGCTTAGGGATGATCACCTTGACGTCCATGCGTTTCTCGAGCGGGGGCAGGTATATGTGCGTGGGCGCTCCGATCCCCACCAGAGGCCGGTCCATGCGTGTGGTCATCTGTATGGTGCTGCCCTTGTTCCCTTGCACCGAGGAACGCAGTAGATAATTGAAACCGACATTCTCCGGTATCTCTCCGGCCTCATCCAGGACCACTTTCCTCATGATCTCCTCACCGACCCTGGTGATCATCTCGTAATTGAAGGATCCCACGAAATCGTCCAGGGACATGTTCCCCCAATTGGCCATGAACTGTACCCCTAGCAGCGCCGCTTCCATATCGAAACGGTCGAAAAATCCCTGCACGTGCATGAAATCCGTGGGGGTAAGACCGGTCATCTGCAGGAAGCCCCGGTCCTTCAGCCTTTTCACCACATCCCGGTACGTGAACACATCCGGGACCCCGCCCCTGATCTCCTCCAGAGTGGATATCGGGTTGACCTTGACGAAATCATAGACCGCCCTTTCACGAGAGGTGAGCTTGCTGGTTCCTCTCTCCACATGGGTGTAGTAGTTGGTCTCGCTGGTGGCTTTCATCTTCTCCTTCAACCCGGGGAAGCTGGAAGATGCTATTGCCAACGGCACCACGCGTTCCGGACCGATCTTGAACATTCCCCTTTGATCCGAGACCACATGGGAGTCGCCTCCCAACCCTACCGTCCAAATATCGATGGCCTTTACCCGGGTACGCCAACGGCCTACAATGGCACCTTCCTTGGAAATGCGTGGGAAACCCTCGTCCAGATATGCGATGTCGGTGGACGTCCCTCCGATGTCCACCACTATGCAGTTCTCCTCATTGCAAAGGATCTTTCCGCCCATCAGGCTGGCCGCCGGCCCGGATAGTATGGTCTCCACCGGCCTCTCCCTTGCCATCTCGATGTTCATCAAGGTCCCATCGCCCTTGAACACCAGTATGGTGGCGGTTATCCCTCTTTCCTGTATCGAGCGCTCCACTCCGTCCAGGAACTCGTCGATGACCGGGAGCAGACGTGCGTTCAGCACCGATGTCACGGTCCTCTCAGGCACGCCCAGCTGCGAAGTTAACTGGTGGCCCATGACCACCGGCATCTGGGTCATCTCCTTGATTAATTTCGCGGCGTCCCTCTCGTGCTCGGGATTGTAAACACTGAAATGACTGGATACGACGAAGGAATCGACCTCATCTTTCATCTCCTCGATGGCTTTCTTAAGAGCTTTCAGGTCCAAAGGCGCCTGCTGCTGAGCCCAAACGCCGTGCCCACCAGTGATGAACACCTCCATGTCCGCTCCGGACTTGAACTCGGGCTGAGGGGTCCAACCGATCCCGATAAGGCCGACCTTTCCCCCTTTGCCCGTGAGTATGGAATTTGTGGCCAAGGTGGTGGAGAGGCCTATGAACACTATCTCAGAAATATCAAAAGTTTTCATCCCCAGCACGCCGTCGATGGCCCTTAGGACCCCAATGGAAAGATCGTGATAGGTCGTCGGAGATTTTGCCTTGGCGAGTACCTCCAATGTGGACATGTCCACCACAGCTGCATCCGTATAGGTACCACCCGTATCCAGACCTAATCCTAGTTTTCTTTCCATCACAGTTCACGCTCACACGTTTGAAGGCACTATTACCTTTATTAAATATTTTTTTAGCCCTTGGCGAATTATAACACAAGGGCAATTGGAAGCATCAACAGAACAAAGGCGGCGGCTACCGTACTGGTCATTTTGAAGCGGACGGAAAGTCCCTCCGAACGTGCCCAGAAGAACAGTGCCAATGATGACAGGATGACCATTTGCGCCCCTCCCAATAGTACGTACTTCTCACCAACACCGCTGAACTCGTCGATCGTGATGTTGGCCGCCATCACTACCACTGCCAGACCCTCCAAGGCCGCTATTGATAGGACCATGATGGGCAGGGAGGTGACGATCTTTTTCGGCCATTTTCCCAGCAGGGGGCTTCCCTTGACCAGCCAAGCCATCAATCCGATCGATGAAAGGACCAGCAGCTGAATTCCGGCCAGACGGAATGTGCTCTCAAGAATTCCACCAATGCCGTCTATATAGGTATCGGCGGCCAGCCCCATGGCGAACACGCCCTCGAATGCTAGTATCACCATGGCCAACATACTGGTGAATTCAGGCATGAACTTCCAGCCCAACCTTATTTCTCGCACCTTCCAGAGCAGGGGAGCGATGAGTCCTAGAGCGAACAATTGGGCGCACCCTGCCACAATATAGTGTTTGAATGCCCCCCCAATATCATCGATCACCACCGTTCCAGCGATCGTTGAGGCGATTATGCCTTCGAGGGCGACCATGCCCCCGAGAACGACCATGATCACCAACGACCATCTGCGGGTCAAGTACTTGCTCACACGGGGTGCAAGATATGGATCTTGAATGATGGTCCAAAGCATGAACATTAAAGCGCCCAGGACGAACAACTGCGCCCCGGCATTGAAGACCGTGCTTCCTAGGATCCCCCCGGTACCTTGTAGGTTCATGGTGTTGGCAATTCCCACCACGGTCAACCCCTCGACCATGAGCATTGTCGCCGCCAGGGAGCCCAACGTGTCGACCAGCCAATTGACGCTGGGGACATTGCGCAGCCTCCATTGTCGTAGGGAGAGCGTTCCTAGAGCGAAAAGCAGCGCCCCGATGAGAACGATGTATTTCTTGCTGACCCCACCAAAACCGGTGAGGTTGACATCGCCTGCCAAGTAGACCATGACCAGTCCCTCGATGGCCAACAATCCCATGACCAGGTAGATGGAAATGCTTACCAGCTTGCGTATCATCGGTTGTTCCAATCGGGGCATGATGCCCTTGAGAACCCAGACGATCGAGAGTATGATCCCGATCGTGGTAAGCTGTAAGGCAGCCAAAAAGAAGGTGGACCCCATGATACCGCCGATCCCTTCGACCACCACAGAATTTGAGATGGACAACGCGAAGAAACCTACGAAGGCAACGATCCATCCTATTATTATCCCGATCGTTGCCCTACTAGAGAACCCATACCTCATTTCGACACCGTTTGCCGAGCATGACCATTTTCTGAATTTAAAGAATTTGCGGGAGGAGATGGACCCATGCGACCCTTTTCTACATATATATCATCCATCTGCCCCACTTTGAGCGAGCGTTCAGGCGTCCTTTTCGCCTCACCATTGGCCAAACGAACGTCCTCGGTATTGAGCGTCCTTTGGTATAGGTCATTGATCATCTCAAGGGCCTTCATACCTCGCTCGGACAACGCGTAATCGCCCCGACCGCTCCTCTGTGAGATCATCCCGGATGTCATCAGACGCTGTAGATGGAACAACAGATTTCCCCCCCTCAAACTTGTCAGGGATGATAATTCGGAAAAGGACCGGGGCGTCTTGGCCAATGATTTCAGGATGGACAACCGTTGACCGTTGGATAGAGGCTCCAGGAGAGTCTTTACCACTTCCATCTCCGGTAGGGTGTAAATACTGCTACGCATGTCCTCCCGACTTCTATAGAGCTTTAGCGAACGCATGAGGTCCATCTGCTGTTGGAACAGCGTTCCCACCTCTGTGAAACAACCGTCGCATCTGCCTAGAATGCCTTTTGCCTTTATTGATTCAAGCAGTTCGATTCTAACGTTTATATCCTCTTCATCGATCCGGGGGAGGTCAAGCAGATCCATATTATCGTCTAGGAATCCCATGAACCTGGATCGACATTCTTTGCGCATGTCGCATCGCTTGGTCATTCCCGAGTCAAGGCGAGTGGCGGCCTTCTCCCTGGCCTCCCCCCTCAATAGATCGAACAGGTCCGATCTGTTAGAAGTAACGGTCTGAGATGTATGCAGCAGTGCGATCACATGCCTGAGCTCCAGACTTAACTCCTCCACCTTTTCTTTCAACTGACCTAGTTCTTTTTCGATGGAAGCGTCATTGGAGCTCATGTTCTTCCCAGACACTGCAATGACCTCATGATATAATATTGTGACCTGCCATTATATTATTAGATATAATTAATAATTATAAAACGAATAAAAAAATAAATTTGGGGCGAAAGCCCCGATTACTTCTTCAACAGACCGATGGCGACCTGGACAGCCTCGTTGGCGTCATAGCCCCATCCATCGGCTCCGATGCTCTTGGCAAAGTCCGCGGAGGTGGCACCGCCGCCTACCATGGTCTTTATCTTGCCCTTTAGACCAGCCTCGGCCAGCATCTTCTCGATCTCCTTCATGCCCGCCAGGGTGGGGGTCATGAGGGTCGAGGTAGCGATGATCTGGACGTCCTCGTCCTTGGCCTTCTGCACTATGTCCTTCAGGGGCACGTCGCGGCCCAAGTCGAACATGGTATTTCCTGCGCCGGTCAGCAGGGCCTTGCAAATGTTCTTGCCGATATCGTGCACGTCACCCTCGACGACACAGATGACAATCCTTCCAGCGGCTGCAGCGGATGCGGCATCCAGCTTCGGAAGGGCCACGTTCAATCCCTGGTACAGGGTCTGAGCGGACAGAAGGACCTGGGGCAGGAAGTACTCTTTCTTCTCATACTTCTCACCAACGACCTCCATAGCCTTGCTCAAACCGTCGAAAATGATCTCACGGGCGGTAACTCCGCCGTCGAGGAGAGCCTGGGTGGCACCCTTTGCCTCCTTGATCTTTCCCTTGACAACTATCTCGATCAATGCGTCCATGTTTGCCATTTTAGATTTCCTCCTAAGAAGTTTTCTGCGTCCAAATTTCAATTAAGACTAATAAACCCTTGGATGGATGGATGAATTATCCATATCGATTTTAATGGATGGATTATATATCCATACGAGGATGGCCATGTACTATCGTTAAGGCTGTTTAAAATAAAAACATTCATAATAAACGACAGATAATTTGACCGCATTCGGGGCACTTCCCTTCCACCGTTCTATCGATTATATCGGAATAAGAAGGGCAGAATTTGCTAAGCCGCTCCCTGCTGTAGACGATCTTCTCGGAGACCTCCTTCGCCATCCTCTCGATAACCACAAGGCCGCACTTGGGGCACGATGTACGATGCTCGTCCCCCTCGACCATACCGCTCAGGTAAACGAAGTTCAGACCCGCACGCTCAGCCATATCCTTGGCGGCCCTCATCGCATCCATGCTGGTCGATGGTAAATGGGAGAGCCTATGCGCTGGCATGAATCGATAAAGATGTAATGGCACATAGCTACCTAAATCGTCCTTGACCCATTGGAAGAAAGCGTTCAATTCATCGACCTTATCGTTAAGACCGGGGATGATCAGATAAGCGAGTTCCAGATGGTTTCCGTTCCCGTACAAGTACTCGCATGTCCGAAGCACCGGCGCCAGCGAGCCCCCGCAATGTCGACGATAGAACTCCTCTGTGAACCCTTTCACATCCACCTTGAACACGTTCACCACCGAGGCTATTTCCTTTAGCGGCTCTATCTCAATGAAGCCGTTGCTGTTCATCATCGTGTATAAATTAGATTTACGGGCCAGTAGGGCTACGTCCGTCACGAACTCGTTCCAAATGATGGGTTCGTTAAATGTGAAGGCCACCCCCTGCACATCCTTCTGCACGGCGAATGCGACCATCTCCTCCGCTGTCCTCTCCGGACAATCGATCCCTTCGAGCCCTGCGGACGCCAGGGCGGCGTTCTGGCAGCAATCACAGTCCAGGTTGCATCCGAAGGTGCCCAGGGAAAGCAGCTTGGAACCGGGTCGGTAGTGGTAAATGGGCTTCTTCTCTATCTGGTCCACGGCCTGGGCGCACACCCTGCCGTAATTGAAGGCCCGCATTTCACCTTGTATTACGCCCCGAGTGCGGCATATGCCCACCTCACCTTCTCTCAACATGCAATGGTGAGGGCAGAGCGCACACTCCCCGGCGGGAGTTCCCTCTATGCCCCACCGTGCTCGATGGAAGACCGTTTCTGGTATGTCCGATTCAATAGTCGTCATCCTCAGATTGAGATGCACCACAAACGGGGCATTTATCCTGGTTCTTCTTTAAAATACATCCACAAACGATGCACTCGACCAATATAACCCTCAATACATTAAGGTAGTTGAATAGTAACTAATTTTCGGTCCAGATTCCCTTATTTGTAATGATGACGGATTTTCCACGACCTTGATACCCACCTCATCGCGTAGCCAGACCCAGTTCTGGTCGCTGGACCCATGGGCTTGGTGGTGATCACTGGAACGGCCCTCTCCTCATTCCTGAACGATAAGAGCAATGATCGGAAACTAGACCGGGTCACCCAAGAGCTGACCGAGACCTTTCTGAACTGTGACCTGCGGCGAGTAATTCAATCCAGTCATGGTCTTGGTTATATCGGCCAGCGAGTACCGGATATCCCCTTCCCGGGCAGGTTGGTGCAGTACATTGCCCTGTACATCCTTTCCGAACGGCTTTAAAACCATCTCAGCCAGTTGATTGATGGTGATCGGTTCTCCTCGGGCCACGTTGAATACCTCACCGTTGTGTTCGGTGTCCAACGCCGCCAACACGTTTGCTTGGACCACATCGCTTACATGAACGAAGTCCCTGGTCTGCTCCCCGTCCCCGTAAATGGTCAGAGGTTCGCCCTTATTGGCCATTTCTATGAAGCGGGGGATGACCGCGGCGTACTGGGAATTGGGGTCCTGACGAGGCCCAAAAACGTTGAAATAGCGCAAACTGCAGGTCGGCAGACCGTAATTCAGCCAGAAATTTCTGCAATAATGCTCCCCGGTCAACTTGGTGACCGCGTAGGGAGAGATGGGCATTGGGAGGTCGTCCTCAAACTTGATCGGAGACGGAGCGTCCCCGTAGATGGCCGAGGATGAGGCGAACACCACCTTTCTTACCCTGGCCGCCTTGGCCTCCATCAGGACACGCAATGTCCCGCAGACGTTGACCTGATTGCTCGAGATGGGATCGTCCACGCTTCGCGGCACAGACGCGATGGCCGCATGATGGAATACGTAATCCACACCCTCCATGGCCCCATGCACCAGATCGACGTCCCTGATGCTCCCGGTCAAGAGTTCGGCCTTGACCCCCTTCAGGTTCTCACGCTTGCCGCTAGATAGGTCGTCAATAACGATGACCTCGTTCTCCTCCGCCAGAGCGGATGCTATATGCGAACCGATGAAACCGGCGCCGCCGGTTATACAGACCCGGCGTCCAACTATATTTTTCCCTTTCATGTTCGGACTTTTCCCTTAACACTTTAAACGCATTTCAAATTATGGCGCTCTGTCCCTTCCCCGTTGAAGGTCCCCTTTTCGACCTAAACGGATAAGACCGATGTCGCTGCAACCGTAGATATCCGCACCTTCCAGGTCCGCCCCTTTCAGACCGGGGGAGAGCATGTCGTCGGAGGTCATCTTATTGATGTCGTTCCCTGCCGCCAAAGGGCTGAAGGCCGGTAGAACCAGCACCCTTTCCTGGAAAAAATGCAGGAAGGCTGGAAGCTTCAGATAACCGCCTATGCCGTCGAACAATCGTATGGAAGGATGTTCGTGCCCTTGTATCAAAGGTCTTTCGGTCACCGCGGTGTGCCCGTGCACCAGGTGATAACCGTCCAGCTCCAACCTGTCAACCAGGTCCAGACCCAGGCGGGAGGTTATGTTGGCCAGAAAGTTATCATGATTGCCCCGGACCACGGTCACCTGGGCCAACGAACCGAGGTACTCCAACATACCCCGTACCTCCCGCCACTCCTCGTCCAGATTGCGGGAGAACTCATGCTTGAGGTCTCCCAGCACCACGATCCGTTTAGGATGGTGGTCCTCTATGATCGATTCGATCCTCTGTCTCATCGTCAGGCTTTGAGCCCGGGGTAGCTGCAAACCTTCCAGTTCCAAGCTGGCCTCGACGCCCAGGTGAAGATCTCCCAGGATCAAGGTATCTGAAGAGCTAAGAATTGCGCAGCGGTCGTTGGTGATCAGCAATCCCGGAGCGATCTCGAGTTGGCGCATTCATCGATGTCAAGGGTGGATGAGGATATCAACCCCTCCTACACTTTCAGTGGCGGTTACAAAACAATATTATATGGCCAGTCCGCTGATTGGACGATGATCAAGCGCACCTTCCTGCATCTATCAGGCATTGGACAAGTGAAGGAGCGCCGATTATGGGAGAGTGGAGTGCTATCCTGGGAGGAATTCATCCAAAGGGATAGCGTAGAGGGCGTATCCTCCAAACGAAAGACGGTGATGGACCAGGAGCTGGAGGCCTCCTCGGAATGTTGGGAACGGGGTCAGACCGAATATTTCTGCAAACTGTTGCCTAGCGGGCAGCATTGGCGCATGTTCCAACGATTGAAGGAGGACGCGGCTTACCTGGACATCGAGACCAATGGACTGGGGCCGTGGGCGATCATCACCATGATATCAGTTCACCGGGGTGAGAAGACCACCACCCTGATCCGAGGGCAGGACCTTGACGTGGATTCTGTCCGACGTTCCTTGGAGGGAGCCAAGATGATGGTCACCTTCAATGGAAGCACGTTCGATCTGCCGATGATCGAACGGGAGTTCCCTTTCGCCGTACCCAGGGTTCCGCACTATGACCTAAGGCACGCTTGCCCCAAGGTCGGTCTGCGTGGAGGACTGAAGCACGTGGAGGTGGAACTGGGCTATCGTCGTCCGCAGGAGATAGAATACGTGACCGGCGAGGAAGCGGTATACCTCTGGCGATTGTGGGAGAAAAAGGGCAGTGAGAACGCTCTCAACCTTTTACGTCGCTATAATCAAGAGGACACCAGGAACCTCGTGCCCATAGCCGAGACGGTATACCGGCTTTTAACGGAGAAGGTGCTAAAGGAGTGCTCGCTGTGACCGAGGACCTGGAAGGATTCCTGAGAAGGGCCAAACATCTGTCCGAGGTGATATCATCGGCAAGATCCGTGGTCGTTGTCTCCCATATCGACGCTGATGGTATATCCTCAGCCGCCATAGCGAAGCGGGCACTGGAAAGGCTGGATCTACCCCATCGTGTACAATTCGTGCGTTCCTTGGGAGAAGGGGAGATCGAGGCCATCTCAAAGATGCGTGAGGATGTGATATGGATATGCGATCTCGGCACAGGACCTTGTCAAAGGATCTCCGATCGCAAATGCGTCATCACCGACCATCATCAGATCTTCGGACCTGGGCAATCCAGTCTTGAACTGTTCGGAGATATGGACCACATGTTGAACCCTCTGCTGTTCGGCATGGAAGGGTCCACACAACTGAGCGGGGCGGGGAACACCTACTTCGTAGCCAGGGAGCTGGATGAGCGAAACCTGGACCTGGCATATCTGGCAGTGGTGGGAGCGGTGGGGGATATGCAGGACCGTAGCGCCAGGAAATTGGGGGGGCCCTTGCATTCGTTGGTGATCAAGGACGCCGAGTCCCGCGGCGACCTAGAGGTGGTGACCAACGAACTGCAGTTCTTCGGTTGGGTGACGAGGTCGGCAGCGGCCATGCTGGCCTTCTCCAATGATCTTAAGGCCATCGGGTTTTCAGACACCATCAAAGAAGTGTCTTCCCTGTTCTATCGGTCCGGGATCATCTTGAAACGCAGCAGCTCGCAATCCGCTGGTCGTTCAGGAGACCGAGGATTCGAATGGCGCAGCTGGTCGGAACTGACCCAGGAAGAAAGGAACACCATGAAGGTGGCATTAAGGGACCGTCTAGGTGAGATCGGGCTCGACCGCAACGCCTTGGATGGCCTGTTAGGTGAAGTATACCTCTTTCCGAACCACCCCAGTGGTTCGCCGACCCGGGAGGCCAAAGAGTTCGCCACCCTGTTGAACGCCTCCGGACGTTACGTACTGACGAACGATGGCCAGGGAGAGGAGGAGAGAGGAGACCTCATCATCAACGTATGCCTGAACCCTAAGGTCTATTCGGAGAAGGCCCTGGAGAACGTGAACAACCATCGGGTCAACATCCGCGAAGGCATGAAGGAGGTTCACAGGGTGGAACAGATGACCAACATCCAATACCTCCTGCCGAAGAGGAAGAACAGCTTTTGCCTGAAGGTCAACGATACGATCCTGGGGATAATCACCGGCATGGTCCTGGACCAGAAGAGAGGGGGTGAAATATTGGAGATGGACATCTCGAAACCCTTGGTGGCATTAGCTGAAAAGGAGGGCTCCGGAGGAAAGAGCGGTGATCCGGTCGTGAAGGTCTCCAGCAGGATGAGCCGGGAACTATTGCAAAAGGGAATCAATCTGAGCAGTGCCATCGGTCATGCGGCCCGTATCGTAGGTGGCGATGGGGGCGGCCACGATGTCGCCGCCGGGGCCAACATCCCCCAGAAACAGATATCAAGGTTCCTGAAGGCCTTGGACGATGAGGTGGGAGAACAGGTCTCCCGATTCAACCCATCAAAGCGACCATGATGGCCTTCTGTGCGTGCAACCGATTCTCAGCTTGGTCCAGCACGACACTGCGCTCGCTGTCGATGACCTCGTCGGTTATTTCCATGCCCCGGTGGGCCGGCAGACAGTGCATGACGATGGCCTTCGGATCGGCCACGGACATCAGGTCGGCGTTGACCTGATAGGGTTTGAAGATCTGTTCGCGCATGCGCGATTGCTCCTCCTGCCCCATTGAGACCCAGACGTCGGTATATACCACATCGGCGCCCTTAGCGGCCTCTTTTGCTGATTCCGTGATCTTCAGGCTGCACCCGTTCGCCTTGGCGATCTCCTTGGCCTTCTCGGTGACACCTGCATCCGGTTCGTATCCCTTGGGACAGCCGCATGCCAGGTCCATGCCCACCATGGCACAGCCTAACATCAGGGAGTTGCAGACATTGTTGCCATCGCCGACATAGGCCATCTTGATCCCCTTCAGACGACCGAAGCGTTCCTTGACGGTCAGGAGGTCGGCCATGATCTGACAGGGATGCTCGAAATTGTCCAGGCCGTTGATCACTGGCACCGTGGCGTACTTGGCCAGTTCCAAGACCATGCTGTGCTCGAAAGCGCGATACATGATACCGTCGACGTAGCGGGAGAGCACGCGGGCGGTGTCAGCCACCGTCTCCCCGCGACCCATCTGCAGGTCCTTGGTGTTCAAAGTGACGGCGAAACCACCCAGCTCGATCATTCCCACTTCGAATGATACCCGGGTGCGGGTGGAGGACTTCTCAAAGATCATGGCCAATGTCTGACCTTTCAATGGGGCCATCTCCTCGTACCTCCGCTTCTTCATGTCCTCAGCCACCTCCAGTATGTCCAGGATATCATCCTGGACGTCCAGCATCGAAATCATATCTCGCTTCATCACTTGCACCGTTTTTCAAATTCACCGCAGCGATAATATTGTTATCGGCAGGAGTTCGTATGAATGAGACCTCGATGATAAAAGGGATGATGGGAAAATGACAAAAAAGGGGTTTATTGTCCAGTCATGGTACTATTTCCTTTTTTTATCAGCCATCAGTACGGCGAGGGAATTGAGTATAAGACCCGCCACGCCCATTAAGCCTCCTACCAGGAGCAGACCAAGCGCGGCTATGGACTGGGTCAAAAGGGCCCACTGGAAAATAACTATTGTGTCCAGCCAGGTGAATAGACCGAGTACTAGACCGATAAGAGTCAGCATTCCCCCGGGAACGCCGAAGAGCAGCAATGGGCGGCGATATCCTATGAAGCCTACCACATCACTAAAGACAGATATACCGTGCCTGAAAGGGCTCATCTTGTGTCCGTTTGGAACGTCGTAACGAACAGAGATCGGTACTTCCTCTATTTTGAGACCCATCTCATTGAAGCGCATGATCATCTCTGATTCAACGCTGAATGGCGATAGGGAGAAGTTCATTTGCTTAAGCGCCTTTAAGCTGAACGCCCGATAACCACTCTGGCTGTCGGATATATTTGTCCCCGAAGAAATGTTAGTGGCTCGATCGAGGATCTTCTGTCCGGTACGACGATAAGTGGGGATGCCATCATTCCCGTTCTGAAAACGCGAACCGATGACCATGTCCGCTTTGCCTTGAAGCACTGGCCCAGCCAGATTGGGAATCTCTACTGGGTCCAACTGCATGTCCCCGTCGATGGTGACCACGCAATCAGGTTCCAATTCAAGACATCTTAAAAAGCCCACCACCAAGGCTTTTGCCTTGCCTCTGTTCTTGGGCATTGGAATTACCTCTGCGCCTGCCAGCTGGGCCACGAGACTGGTTCGGTCGGTAGAACCGTCATCCACTACGATCACATGCTCCGCGAATCGCCGGCTGAGAGTCACCACTGTGGCGATGGCTATCTCCTCATTGAAGGCCGGTATCAGGACCACTATCTTGGGCATGCTTTTTGAGTGTAGCCGTCCCCTTTGATTAAATGGTATCGCTTGAATTCTTGTTGTCGTTAGATTATGGTAAAAGGTTGTAACCGAAAGGAATGAAGGAGAAAAGGAAGAAATTCAGCATACCGTGCATCAAAGCGACCAACCCCAAGCTGCCGGTCCTTTCGTAAGCGTAACCCAGTGTTAGACCGACGCCGAATACGAAGAACAGGTAGATTATGCTTTGATAGCCAGAGTGCATGACGGCGAAAAGCAGGGCGGACAGGATTATCGCTACCAACCTACCGTATTCCGGCGCCACGGCGCTCTGGAACAGGGCACGGAAGATCAGCTCCTCACCGAAACCCACGAACACCACCATGATCAGGAGGAGGAACGAAAGGTCTCTGAATCCCAGGTCCGGCACCAGCGCTTCGTTGCCCAGTACCAAGAACTCCATGTTTGACAACAGAAAACCGAAGATGATGGCATAGAGGAGGTATTCCCATCTCCATTGCACATTTGGACGCAGCCCATGACCGTTGAGGAATCGAACCAGATTTCGCGGATGAAATCTTCCCGCGTCAACTACGCACTGCCTCCATATGATGTAGCCAGCCAGTATGATCGGTCCATAGATGAACGGCAACCAATATAGTGTCCAGGTGAAAAATATGGGCATGCCGACGTTCAACACCCTCAGCAATGATATGAGGGCGAACGCCTGGTAAAGCATCATGCGTTTTTCCACCCAGATCGGGAGCAGAATGCATAGGAATATGTTCAAAGCATGCAGGCTCAGGCTGGCTTCTATTTGAGAGGTGAAAAGAAAGGCCTCCGCCAAGGCTATAAGTAATATTGGGAACAAAAGTCCAGCCTTGTACCGCATCCATCGGTCAATGAGTGCGGATATTTATGAACTATCGTCTGGTCGTGAGAGAAAAAAATAAAAAAAGGAGGACTGTCTACCATGATTTGGACGTTTAGGCCCTTACGAAAATTATGTTGCCGTGAACGATTACGTAGTTAGGATTTCCGAACTTTTTCTTCATTGATATCACCTCTTTAGTGAGTTCTTACCGTTATAATCTCATTTGAGCGATATTTGAAATAATATTTAAGCATTACTTTTATACTAAGACGTTAAAAAATGATTTTAGTGGTGAACATGACCGAAATAGACGTCGAACAATTGAAGGTACTGTCGGACCCCAATCGGCTGGCCATCCTCTCGCTGCTAACGATGCGAGAATTGACCACCACCATGGTATCTAATCTGCTGGGACTTAGCGTGCAGAACTCTCAATATCACCTCAAGAAACTGCTGGAGGCCGAACTCATCGTGCCCACCCGTACTGAGCTGGTAGGGAACCTGATGGAAAAGTACTACCGCTCGGCGTTCGAACCGGGGATCATGGGCGATGCCGCCGGGGTCAGCAGCGTTGATATCTCGGAAAGACTGAACATCGTCTTCGCCGCCATGGGTGCCATCAAGGGAATATTGAATCGAGGAATTTCTGTCCTGGACGAGCGGAAGGATTATTTTATTAATGTCGCCGATAGACCGAACTACCCTTTCGGGGCTAACTACGTGATCATTCCGGTCAATGACCGTTCCTGTCAGGAAGCGGAGGAACTGATCTCCGATATGGACGACCGATTGAAAGAGCTGACAGATAGGCACTCTGAGGAGGGCAAAGCCAAGTTCGCCATTTTGTACTCGGTCTTTCCGATCGAGTGAGCATGGTAATATTTATTAAGCTGGAAGCATTCCAGAAATCCCAACATGGCCGGGATGGGGTAGCCTGGTTATCCTGTGGGATTGTGGATCCCAGCACCCGCGTTCAAATCGCGGTCTCGGCCCCTTATTTTTCACTCCACCAACTCCAGTTCGCGTTCTAGTATGGCCTTCTGCTTTTCAGTGAGGGTCCGCGGGTCTGCGGTAAGTAATAGGATTGCATTCTCCACGATGACATGGTCTCTTAACTGGCCGATGAATTTTAGCACCCGGGTCAGTTCATTGTTCACCAGCAGGAACTCCAAGCCTTCGATGGCGATGATCGAGTGGCCCTTGCGCATGAAATCGAGGGTCATATGGGTCAGCAACTGCAGGTTGCTGGGATCTATCCTGTCCGGCCCCGGGCTCTGTGCCAACCATATCAATGGCGTTTTTAAGAGATGGTAACGTGCCCTGAGCTGATCGGGATGGGTGCGGCAGATGATGAGGGCCGGTGTGCCCATCTCCATTTCCTGAAGCAAGGCCTGGAACATGCGATCGTTGTCCGACGCCTCGAACAGGTAGGCCCGACCGTGATGGAGCGGAGGGGATCTCACCGAGACCAGAGCGTTCTCCTGGACGCGTTTTACGGAGAACAGATCATACTTGACGATGCCGAAGCCCAGAACCATGGTCGATACCAGCTCGGCCAGTCCGTATACCCGGGGGGTGTGGAACCCCCAGAGGTCCAACGACCATATGAACAGCGTGAAGATCGCTGGGAAGGCCAAGGCGATGGTTAGCACCTGAGCCTGGACCTTTTGCACCTTGTTCTGGAGGTTACGGGTTTTTCTCACCAACGATATGAAGAGAAGGATGATGAATGTCAGGAGCAGGATGGTCAACCAGATTATAGGCCAGAAGCTCCGGAACACCCAACCGAACTCGTCTTGTGACAATGATTGTGCGCTGAGCGCTGAAACCAATGCTAGGACCAGTACGATCAAGACGTTCCACGACCACCGCTCCTTCAAGCGGGTCGTTCTCAGATCGTAGATCACGACCGTGTTGAGATAATAGGCCGCGGCTAGTTTGATGACCGAAAAGAATATCAAGGCTTGGGCGACCAGCAAGGCCAATTCTGCCTGAGTGAGCTGTATCAACGCCGTATTCAGCAGGCTGCCTAAGGCTGCCAGCAGGGTGATTATCAGAAAGTAACGGTTCACCAGCGACCATTTTCCATGGTAGAACACATAGATGCCCAAAACCACCTCTAGAATGGCGATGATCGGGAAAATGATGATAGGGGTTGTCTGATCAATCATGACGATGAGCGGATATTGAACGTTCGAAGACTAATAAGGATATTTTTTACTTTATCAAATATGGGAATGAGAGCATGGTTTCCTATAAATTAGGGAAGCTACATGAGTTGGCGAGATAGGAGGAAATGAAATGAGCTGGAACGGGCCGTTGGAGAAGGTCGACGATTTTCGATGGAAAATACCCCGCTCTTATAAGAAGGGCATGAACGGAGATGCCATCATCTTCGCCGACGAACGGATGATCAAGACCATCATTTCTGATAACTCGCCGGAACAGGTGGCCAATGTCGCATGCCTGCCCGGACTTGTCAATAATTCCATGGCCATGCCCGACATCCACTGGGGCTATGGATTCCCGATAGGTGGCGTTGCGGCCATGGACGCCGAGGAGGGGGTCATCTCCCCCGGCGGTATCGGATTCGACATCAATTGTGGTGTAAGGCTCATCACCACCAACCTACGGACCGCTGACGTCGTACCTCACATCAAGGAACTGGTAGATGTCATGTTCAAAAACGTTCCCGCCGGGGTGGGCTCGAAGGGAGTTGTGGACGTGGCTGCGAACCAAATAAGCCGCATCCTGGAGGAAGGGGCGGAATGGGCCGTTTCCGAAGGATACGGCTGGGCGGAGGACCTGGTGCACACGGAGGAGAACGGCCGTATGAAGAACGCCGATGCATCCAAGGTATCTTCGAAGGCCAAGCAAAGAGGCGTTCCACAGGTCGGCTCATTGGGCTCTGGCAATCACTTCCTTGAAGTAGATAAGGTCGAAAAGATCTTTGACCCGGTGGTGGCAAAGGCCTTTGGACTGGAGGAGGGGCAGATCACCGTTTCCATCCACTGCGGTTCCCGCGGCTGCGGGCACCAGATCGCCACCGATTACCTGCAGGTAATGGAAAGAGCGGTGAAGGATAGCGATCTTCGCCTGCCGGACAGGCAATTGGCCTGCGCCCCGGTGAATTCTAAGGAGGGACAGGATTACTATGCCGCCATGGCCTGCGGCGCCAATTACGCCTGGGCCAACCGACAGATGATAATGCATTGGGTGAGGCAGTCCTTCGAAAAGGTCTTCTCCCGCAGCGCCGAGGACCTGGAGATGAATTTGGTCTACGACGTTGCCCATAACATCGCCAAGGTGGAGGACCATTTGGTCGACGGAAAGAGGAGGAAGGTATACGTGCACCGGAAGGGCGCCACCAGGGCGTTCCCCAAAGATCATCCCGAGGTGCCATCGGTCTATCGTGCCGTCGGTCAGCCTGTCCTCATACCGGGGGACATGGGTACGGGCTCATACGTGCTGGTTGGAACTGAACAGGCCATGCTCGAGTCGTTCGGTTCCACCTGCCACGGAGCGGGAAGGATCATGTCCCGAGAGGCGGCCATACGCAACTACTCGGTCAAAGCCATCAACCAGGAGATGGAGAGCAAGGGAATTTACCTGAAGGGGAGCACCAGGGACGGCATCCAAGAAGAGGCCCCGGGGGCCTATAAGGACATAGATGACGTCATCCGCGTGGTCGTCGGGGCCGGACTCTCCAGACCGGTGGCCAAATTGACCCCTCTGGGTGTCATGAAAGGTTAAAGATCGAGTATGGTCCGGGCCGAAGCCTTTTCCACCTTGGCCATATGCTGCCACGGACAGGATACCATGACCGCCCAGTCGTGCACACCTCGTGACTGCAATGCTTTACCTATAGGGCTAAGGCGGGTGAGCGGCCTCACCCGATCACCGTTCAATATGGGCACTTCGGTCTTGCCCCGGCGGGCCTCACCGGTTATCAGTTCCCGATGAGGCACGTCCAATATGACCTCGGACGGATCCACCCCGGCCCTATCGGCTATCATGTTCTCCACATTCTTGCGGGTATGGTAATCAGTAAGTCGTATGAGCTGCTCCACCTCATCATCGCCCAGGTCCGAGATGAACAACGAATAGGCGCGTTTGTAGAGCTGGCGATATTTGAGCATGGTCACGATCCTCTGCGATCGCCCTCCCTGCTTCATCAATCGTTCGGTCAACGAGGCATCGTTCAATTTCTGCAGCTGATCGGCAACGCTGTCATCGGCGAGCTCCACGGCCTTGCATAGCATCATCTCGGCAATGCGTACGGTCTTGTGAAAGTAGACCGAAGTGTACATGAGCGCCCTTGCCACCATTAGCCCTTCCGCCGCCACCATGCCGTTCTTGCGCACCACGATGTCGCCGTGATGCAGGGCGATGGTCTGTATGATCCGGTCTATGTCGATCGTTCCATGAGCGACACCAGTGTAATGAGCATCCCTCAACAGATAGTCCATCTGGTCCGCGTCCACCGGACCGTGTATCATCTGATGGAGGTATTCAGGTTGATTGAAATGCGCTTGCCCGTCCTGTTCCATCAGCAGGCTCTGACCCATGCGACCTCGATGTCCGGGGGAGATGATGATGTCCGATACCGCCTTCGCCGATATCCCAGCCCGCTCCAGCACTTCAGCGATGGGAGGAAAGGGAGCTAGGTGCTCCCTTTCCTCATCTAGGCATACGGTCCTTTCCCCGTTGATAAGGGAAACACCCACTTCGGTGTGGTCCAGGGAGAAGCGGTTCTCCAGAACTTCCTCCAAGGTGTGGGAGAACGGGGCGTGCCCAAGATCGTGAAGCAATGCGGCGGCCAATACCTTGTTCCTGTCCTCACTCCCCAGGTCCAATGCCTCGCACATCAAGCTTGTCACGTGATAGGTGCCCAGGGAATGCTCGAATCGGGTGTGATTTGCTCCGGGAAAGACCAAATAGGCCAGCCCTAGCTGCTTGACCCCGTGCAGTCTCTGCAGTTCTGGACGAAGCAACAGCTCTAAAAAGACACCTTTCACCTTGACGCTGCCGTGCACGCTATCGTGAACTATCTTCTGCTCAGGCACGGACATGGTCGGTATGAAAATTCGTGGTTATGGTGAATAAAGGAAAGAGAGGACGATTACTGGTAACCGCCCTTTATCTTCTTCCTGTCGATCCGGATACCGTTTGGCGCCACCACGATGAAGTTATTACCGATCGCGGCGACGTCACCGTTAGTGTCCCGGGCCACCGCCTTCAGTTCGTTGGTGATCCTTTTCAGGGTGTTCTGATCGTTAGCGATGGGGGAATAATCGATCATCAGAATGTTGCCTTGATAAACTGGCTGGGTAATGGGACCCACATCCTCATAACGGTAGATCTCGGCCACCTTGATGCCCCCGGCGGAGATGCTGCTCTCCTCCTGGAAGTACAGCGCACCAAGATCGATGTACTGGTCGGTCTCTACGCTCTTGACCTCTTCCTTCCCCTTTCCCAGCGGTTTCTTGAGAATCGGCATTGCATCCCTCGGTTGGCCTTGTTATGGTGTGTTATTGATATTAATTTATCGCACACCCCAGAATGGATTTCGGAAGATGACCGTCAACGTTCGTCGTACTTCCATACCTTATCACCCACGAAATGGAGGTTCTTGATGGCCTTCCCAGATGACCTCGCGGCCATGACCTCGGCGGAGACCAGCGCCCTACCCACGGCCAAGGGCCGTTTGTGCGTGACATCCCTTATCCAGACCATATCCCCTTCCTTTACTTGGGGATCGACCTCGACTATGCCGGGGGTCATGACGTCTGCACCATTGGTGACGAAAGGTACCGCCCCCATGTCCACGGTGACATAGCGTTGCAACACATTGCGCTTCAAAAGCCCGCGCACCGTTAGGAAGGGCTTCCCTTCTACGATGAGGCCTTCGATGACGTTGTTGATGAACACTAGTTCGTAATCCGGTCCTGCTGCGATGTCTACGGTGTCCTTGAGAGCCAACACCTCTACCCCGGTGGCGGATGACAGACCATCCGACAGGGCTTTCAATTCCTTCTCCCGTAAACGCTTGCGCTTCCTGACCCTGATCTCGCTCATGTCAGTTGCCATAACACAGCAATTGCCAATTAACTTTATGCCTTATTATCAATCTTCAACTGGCTAGAAGATAAATTCATATCCGTGAAAATATCTGCGTGGCCTATGAAGCTGCCCTTGGTAGCCGTGCGTTTAGGAATCCTGGCTATTAAATTGATCGCGTTAATGATCATCATATTGAGCATCCTGCCACTTATGAACGGCGGTATCGATGTCAACTTCGACACTGCGAACGACAGTGACTGGAGCTATACTAGCACATCTCTGAGTCTGGACTCCCCATTGACCGTTACGAACAATGGTTTCTATGACATAAACGACCTGACGATCGGGTTCACCTTCCTTGGCGAGGACGGAGAGGTCCTGGCTGAAAGTACCAGTGACAGTATGGACATTCCCGCGGGAAAGGAGACCGAGCTACGGGTCCGAATGACCTTGGACCTGGACGATCTGACCCAGAACGTATTGTCAGACATTGTCTTCAACGGTACCCGCATGGAGTTCGTGGTAGAGGTTTCGGCCAAGTACAGCATGGACCTGGTGCGGATCAGCGTGGAAGGTGGGACCGACCTGTCCTGGCAACCTATGCTCTCTAACCTGGATATCATGAACGAATACTCACGTTTGATGTCCGATGGATCCAACCATTCCCTTTCCATCCCCTACACCTTCTATGCTCAGGACCTCATCCAAGGACAACCGGTCATGGTATTGACCCAGTTCAGTGATTCTCATGGATACATGACCAACTTGACCCAGGTGATCGACGCTCGAGACAACGTCTATGAAGAGGCCGTTGTCCCGATCACACAGGAGGTTTATGATAGGATGACGAGCGGTCCCGAGGAGCTGACCGTCAGCGTGACCCTGGTGTTCCTAGGGTGTTCAAATACCGTGACCGAGACATGGGGGTGGTCGTCGTGAACGTCGGGGAGTTCTCCTGGAAACACGCCAACCTGAACAAGGGGATCGTGTCAGCGGCCTTGCACGGAGTGAAGTATCTGGTGCTGCCGCTGGTGCTCATCATGTTCGCTAGCACAGCCCTCTCCAATTTTGATGCTCCTCGGGCCATTGAAACCATGCTGCTGGAGATACAGACCCTGGTGCTGATCTTCGGCACGGTCCTGCTGGTGCTGGGATTCTTCAAAGGCGCATACCCAAAGGGCAGCTATTCACGTCTGACCTTCGGCATGACCGTGGCGGTGCTGGCGATCTTCTATGCGTTCAGCCTGCTGCTCGATGGTCGCCTGGAGGAGGAACTGGCCGATGCCATGTTCGAGCTGGACCTATACCTGCTGTTCGCCCTCTATTTCATCGGAGCGGCCTTCAATGTCCTGGTGCAGTTCGGTGAGTTCGTCGATCATCGCCGCTCTTGGATGGAGGGTACGGAGCATTCGATCCCCCAAGAGAAGGAAGATCCCAAGGAGCACCGTTGGATTCACGATTTCCGGATAAGATATGGCAGTCTGTTCAACGGTTTGCGGTTGTCGAGGAGAAACCTGATAGGTTTCGTCATCATACCCCTGGTCTTCGTGATCGTCCTGAAGGCGGCCCTTTCCAGCATAGACCTTGAACAATTGGACCAGCTGGCGTCCAGGCTAGACAGCGTGGCGACCTTCATGCTGATGCTGGGACTGCCCATAACAGCCCTCGCCTTCTTCAAGGGCTTCTATCCCAAAGGGTCCGTTTCCCGCTTCCTGCCGGCGCTGGGCATGGTGCTCATCTGCCTGTACTGGATATGGGTGTTGGGATTGGAAGGGAGACTAGCCGTCGATGTCATGGACGGCGTAGTGTTCGGTCTTGACTATTCGGGACTGCTGCTCATCATAATGTGCGGCACAGCCCTCTGGATCGTATATTACATCCTTGAACTGTGGCTCTACCGCCCGGAATGGAAAGATGGTGGGTTCCAGAAGGACATCGGAAAGAAAAAGGAGAGACAGAAGAAAAGGAAGGATAAGGACGATGAAAGCGCTGAAGTGATCGAAACGGCCACTTCAGTAGTGAAGAACGATCCGTAATGGGGGTCAGCACAGACCGCTCACAACTGCGGCGGTGTGAAGACCCCCTCACGATCTTCATCGTCCCGACCTCGATCCTTCCTCAGAAGCTGGACCTCCATGTAGGCCCAGCTGATGAAACAGATGCTGATGGCGCTGATCAGGATCACCATCGAGAATTGTATGATGTCACTGTGGAACATCGTCATTATCAACAGCTGGAAACCGGTGAAAACGCTCAGAATGATAATGTAGGCGTAATGGTCCGTTGCCAGCCCATAAAAGAGGAACAGCTGGGCCAGACATAGGAAGAACATGGCCACGCCTAGGATGCGCAACGCCGGAGCCGCTGGAACGTACTGTGCCCCATACAACAGGTCCAAGGTGAGTTCCGGGAATAGGAAGAACCCCAGGGCCGTAATCCCGCCCAGCAGAAGGACGTACATTATCGATCGCCTCATTATGCCGATGGTCCGCTTCCCCTGGGAATGGGCCTCGGACACCTTGGAGAACATGACCAAGCTCACGGCGGCTGGTAGCCATAGGGATATTTTCCCTAGCATGGAGGCTGCCGAGTAAAGCGATGCGTCGTAGTAGGAGAAGAAGTTACGGGCCAGAAACGTGTCCACGTTGGTTATGACCGTAAAGCAAAGCATGCCTATGGTCACCGGTACCAAATAGACCAAGATAGGGCGGGCGGGGAAGGCGATCTTCTCTATCTTGATGTGTTTCCTAAGCGCGTAGAAGACCAGTATTACGGCCAGCAGTCCTCCCACCATTACCCCCCCGAAGGCCCCGCTGACCCCCATGCCGGCCATGACCAGTATGATACCGAACGCCAGCTTTCCCAACGGCCCCACCAGGTTGAATGCGCTGAGCGCCCCGAAGCGCTGCAGCCCCTGGAGGGTGCCGGTGCCTACCGGTCCCACCATGGTCACCACGATGCCTACCATCAGGATGAAGATGGGAAGCCACGAGCTAAGGGACAAAAAGGAGACCAGTTGGGGCGACAATAGAAAGAGCCCTATGGCCATCACTCCTCCGAGCACCAACGAGGCCCAGAACGCCCGGTTCATGAGCCATGCTATCTGTCCTTCCTGGCCTTCGGCCATGAATCGTGAGACATAACGGGCGATGGCCGTACCTATGGTCTGGACAGGGACCGAAAGAATGTAGAAGATCGACAGAAGGGCGGTCAATGCCGAGTAGTCTTCGGTCCCGAGCGCCCGACCCATGAGTATCTGATACAGGTAATTTGCCGCGCCCCCGATAAACGTGGCAATGAACAATATCATGGTCGGACGGGCCATGGGGTCCGATCTCCAAAAGGAGGGCAACCTCGGTACATTGGGGGAGACCTAGATAATCATTACCCGAGACTGGATGGAACGTTTTTTAAATACGTCGTTTATCATTCAATTCCAGGGAACGAAATAATGAGAGTCTCCGTAATCGGGTCCGGGTATGTGGGGCTGGTCTCCGGTGTTTGCTTCGCTGAGCTTGGCCATACCGTGGTCTGCATCGACACCATAAAGGAGAAGGTGGACAGCATCAACGCTGGCGTCCCTCTGATATTTGAAGAGGGACTTGAAGAGCTGATGCGCAAGCATCTGGACGACGAAAGCTTCCGAGCCACCCGAGACCTATCCGCGGTAATCGACTCCGATGTGACGTTCCTCTGTGTCGGTACCCCTTCCCGGGAGGACGGTTCAATAGACCTGCGGTACGTGCTGCAGGCGGTGGAGGACCTGGGGACCATTTTACGGAAAAAAGAGGGAAGACACGTGCTGGTGGTCAAGAGCACGGTTCTGCCTACCACGACCAATGATAAGGTCATCCCACTGCTTGTCCGGGCATCAAGGAAGAGCATCGGAGACCAGCTGGGGGTGGCCATGAACCCGGAGTTCCTTAAGGAAGGTGTAGCGATCACTGACTTCCTGAACCCGGACCGTGTGGTCATCGGTGCCACTGACGATAGGACGTTCCATGAGGTGGCCTCGTTGTACGGGCGGATAAAGGCCCCGATCCTGCGGACGGACCTTTCAACGGCGGAGATGATCAAGATGGCTTCCAACGCATTCCTGGCAGCCAGGATCTCCCTGGTGAACGAGCTGGGCAATCTGAGCAAGCTCCTGGGGATGGATTTCAGAGAGGTGGCCAAAGGGGTCGGACTTGATCCACGTATTGGTCCGCAGTTCCTGCGGGCAGGTTGCGGCTTCGGAGGCTCCTGTTTTCCCAAGGACATCAAGTCGATAAGGGCCCATGCCAGAGAACTGGGGGTTCCCACCGACATGCTGGACGCGGTGCTTTCCGTTAACAATAGGCAACCACTGCGCATGGTCGAGATATTGGAAAGAGAGATGGACCTGGAGGGAAAGACCGTGGCCGTCCTGGGACTGGCCTTCAAGCCCGGCACCGACGACATCCGGGAGGCGAGCTCCCTGACGGTGGTGAAGGAACTGCTGAGGAAGGGTGTCAAGGTCCGAGCCCACGACCCTCGGGCCATCCCCAACTTCAGGCGTCTATTCCCGGGGATCACCTATTGCGATAGTGCCGAGGAATGTCTAAGTGAGGCGGACGCGGCGCTCATCCTCACCGAGTGGAAGGAGTACGCCGATCGGGTTCTTTACGGCGACATGCTCGTGGTTGACGGCCGGGGCATCACGAAGACTAATAACTATCAAGGGATATGCTGGTAGGACATGAAAGCAGTGATCCCTGCGGCCGGATGGGGCGTACGTTTTCTTCCTCTGACGAAGGAGCAGCCGAAGGAGATGCTCCCGGTCATCGACAAACCGGTCATACAGTACGTGGTGGAAGAGGCGGTCGAAGCCGGCATCGAGGACATCATCATCGTCACCGGTCGGCACAAACGGACCATAGAAGACCATTTCGATCATTCCTTCGAGCTGGAGGCCATTCTGCAGAACGGCAATCGCCGCGAGCATTTGGAGAAGATTAAGGACCTATGCAACCTGGCGAACCTCCATTACATACGTCAGAAGGAACCAAAGGGACTGGGGGATGCGGTCTACCAGGCCAGGCATCATGTGGGGAACGAACCTTTCGCCGTCATGCTCGGCGACACCATACACGTGTCCGACGTTCCAGTGGTCAAACAGTTGATGGATGTACACGCGCGCACCGGAAAATCGGTCATCGCGGTGGAAAGGGTCCCGGGAGAGAAGGTCAAGGACTATGGGGTGCTGGACGCCGTCAAGGTGGAGGACCGCTTGTACGAGATAAACGACCTGGTGGAAAAGCCATCGCCGGCCGAGGCGCCCTCGGACCTATGCATCGCCGGCACGTACGTGCTCACTCCAGGCATATTCGAGTGCATAGAGAGGACCAAACCTGGTCACAACGGTGAACTGCAGCTCACCGATGCCCTTAGATTATTGAGGGAGAAGGAGGGTATGCTGGCCTGGGAGTTCTCGGGCAAGCGATATGACATCGGTGACATTCCGGGATGGATCACCTCACAGTTCGAGCTGGCCCTTAAGCATCCTCAGTACGGAGAGCAGATAAAGACATTCCTGCGCGATCTAAACAAACGAGAGCCGTTCCTATGATGTTCGACCTACGCTCGTTCATCGCGTAGGGTTCTAACCGCACCGCGGCCGGAGTATAACGCGGAACAGGTTCTTCCGAAAGGACCGGTGATCAAAGGACCAGAGGCGGATGGACCACAACTTCATCTCTCCAGTGATTTTTTGGAAAAGATGGGAATTATGCTAACCAAGGTTGACGAATATTTCCACTGAACGGGGACATTATTAATGACGGAGAACGTTTGGTCGGGCGTGACATCCTGCTTCGAGCTGCGGAAGGTCAGTGTGACCCTGAACGGCAACCAGGTCATTACCAGAGGGGACGTCGAGGTGAGGAAGGGAGAGCTGCTGGCAGTGGTCGGTCCCTCCGGCGCCGGTAAGTCCACTCTGCTTCGCTGCCTGAACCGCCTTACCGAGATCACCACCGGCGAGATCTCGTTCTTAGGCGTTCCTTTGCATGACATTGACCCCATCACCCTGAGGCGGCGAGTGGGCATGCTGTTCCAATTACCTGTGATGTTCGAAGGGACCGTGGCCGACAACATTAGCTACGCTACCACCCTGGGCGCTCCCGCGAAGGATGTGGCCGAAATGCTCATCAAGGTCGGGCTGGACCCTTCGTTCGCCAACAAGAACGCCTCCACGCTTTCGGTGGGGGAGCAGCAGAGAGTGTGCTTGGCCCGGGCCTTGGTGAACTCCCCGGAAGTGCTGCTGATGGACGAACCGACCGCCTCCCTGGACCCGGCCAACACCCGCTTGGTGGAAGAGCTTATGATCAGGTTGAAGAATGAAGGGATAACCATCGTTCTGGTGAGCCACAACATGGCCCAGGCCCGCCGCTTGGGAGAGAGGGTGCTGCTAATGAAGACGGGAGAGACCATTGGGACCTTCCCCCGGGAGGAGTTCTTCCGCGATTACGGTGAGGAGGGAAATTGGTGATCTGGGATTGGATGGTGCTGATAAGAGTGCTCTCGGCCGTGGGATTGGTCACAGCGGTCATAGTACTGACCTCCCGGCTCAAACTGGGTTTGGTCTCGGAGATGGCCCAGGCCATGATAAGGGCCTTGGTGCAGCTGACAGCTCTCGCCCTGCTTCTCTCCTTCGTTTTCCAGATGGAGGATTTCGCACCTTTGCTTTTAGTATTGGCCGTCATGTTGGCCTTCGCATCATTGACCTCGGCCCGCCGGGTCCGCGACCTGCCCAACGCATTCCGTGTGAGCCTCGTGTCCATCTTGGCCTCATCGGTCCTGACCATCACCGTGATGGTGGTCATCGGGACGTTGCCATTGCGTGGCGAATATCTCATTCCGTTGGGTGGAATGGTCATCGGCAATACCATGAACATCAACTCCCTGGCGCTTGACCGTCTGAGGGGCGAGGTGGTCAACCAGACGGCGCGGGTCGAGGCCGCTTTGGCCCTAGGGGCCCGCTACGATCAAGCGATCGCGCCCATGGTCCGCAAGGGTGTGCGGTCCTCGCTCATCCCTACCGTGGACAACATGAAGACCTTGGGACTGGTGTGGATACCGGGTCTCATGGCCGGTATGGTGCTGGCGGGAGCCGACCCCATGGAGGCGGCAGTGTTCCAGATAGTGATCTTCTCCATGATACTGGCATCGGGGGCCATCACCGCCGTTCTGTCCACAAGGTTGATGTCCAAAGAACTGTTCACCGAATCTCATCAATTGTCCTACCGTGGTTAGAATGGTTACCGATATTTCCCCCAAGACCGGAGCAGTGCTCAGCACCCTGCTCTCCAGCCTGATGATGGGCTCCTCCTACGTGGCGGTAAAGATGCAGGTGGGCAGCACCAACCCCTTCCTGCTGGGAGCAGCGACCATGGCCGTCGGCTCCCTGGCATTGATATTATACATGTTCTGGAGAAGGATATTTACCAAGGCGATGCTGGGCCGTTGGGAATTCTGGGCGGCCTCCCTCGCTAACACCTGTGTGGTAGCACCCACCTATGTCGGTCTGACCATGACCACGGCATCGGCCGGAGCCTTGATAATTGGCACGAACGTGATATTCGTGGCGTTCTTCAGCCGCTTGGCCTTCAGAGAGAGCCTGAGCCTTCACCGGACCGCCGGTTTGGTCCTGGCCATGATGGGGCTGATAACCCTGACCACCCGTTGGGACCCTTCGACCTTGGAAGGCACACAGATGTTAGGCAACCTGCTCATGCTGACCGCGGCCGCGGGCATCGGTGTGGTGGTCATCATGTCCCGCGTGGCCTTACGTACCCTTCGGCCGGAGCAATGGACCCTGGGATTGCACATGTTCCTGCCGGCGACATTGCTGGCCCTTTCTTTCCTGATACCGTTAGAGGGTTCGTTGAACCTGTCGGCCCTGCCTGTGGTGATGTTCGTCGGTCTGTTATGCACCACGCTACCAGCGGTGCTGTGGATCGGGGCGCTCAAACATTTGAGCGTGGTCAGCTCCGCCACCATATTGCTATGTGAATCAGCCTTTGCCGTGTTCCTCAGCTGGCTGGTCCTTGGCGAGAGCATCGATGCCTTCGTGGCCATCGGTGCCGTGATGATATTCAGCGCTATCCTGATAATGGCAAGAACGGACTAGAACCGGGCCTTAAGAAGAATGGGAAAAAGGTTTGAAAGTCATTGGACCGACAGAAGATCACTTCTTCTTCTTGTCATCCTTCTTCTTGTCATCCTTTTTACCGCACTTACCGCAGGACATTGCTTGACCTCCTATGGACAGGCCCACGACATAACGATTGATAGGTGAAATATATTAATGTTATCTAGGCCGTAAAATAATTATTAAAAAAGTATACGCTTAGTAATACTTCGCTCGATTTCTTGATACCTGTTCTTTTTACATCTTTCCATTACCTTAAAAGATAAAGAAAGACAGTAATATCATCTTTAAATTTGATACTGGCTTCACAATATTATCAAAAATCAACATTGATTCCCAGACGATTCCAATTAAATATACTTCCTGACCCTAGCAGTTAGAAGGTGGGTAAAATGCAGGTACTGCAAACTTCGAGATTGCTGACCGATGAGTACACGGCGAAGATATTGATGGCCACTATGGGCCGCCCTAAGAGCGCCTTCGAATTGAGCGACGCCCTAGGCATCCCGATAGCCGCCTGTTACCGGAAGATCCGTGTGCTCGAAGATGCCGGACTGATCCATTGCTCCGAAAGACGATTGACCCAAGCGGGTAAGAGGATCAGCATGTACAAGTCGATGGTGCGCAATGCGAACATCTCCTTTGAAAGGAACAAGATACGAGCCCGTATCGAGATGATCGATGGAAGTAGCACCGATGACTGTCTAGACATAGATCTGAACGCCATGTTCAGTGAATCGCACGCTTAATGGGGCGGTCCCCCCTGCCCATTTTTCTTTTTTTTGATTCCTTAGAGGAATTGATTTTATAAAATTGGAATCGAACAGCGCAGAAAAATCGACAATTCCAGTAGGGAATATCGGAAAATATAATTAATTCCACCTGTGCTATGCGTTTTCCGTAATCCTTATAACTAATGTCACGGACATGAACCCGGCGATAGGCCATGTTCCGGCGGATGTCCGCCCAGAGGAGGAAGCGGAGAATGAGTGACGGAAATACCATCGAGAGCGTAATGGAAGAGATACGGCGATTTCCGCCGTCCAAGGAATTCAGCGAGAAGGCCTACATCAAGAGCATGGAGCAGTACAATAAAATGTACAAGGAGTCCATCGACGACCCGGAGAAGTTCTGGGGCGAGATGGCCGCCAAGGAGCTCCAATGGTTCGCCAAATGGGACCGTGTTCACAGCTGGGATGTTGATAACACCATAATCAAATGGTTCGAAGGCGGCAAATTGAACGTCTCCTACAACTGCCTGGACCGGCATCTGGAGAACGGCCGCAAGAACAAGGCGGCCATCATCTGGCAGGGAGAGAACGAGGATGATGTCAAGATCTACACCTACCAGCAGTTGCACACCGAAGTATGCCGCTTCGCCAACGTCCTGAAGTCGTTGGGCGTGAAGAAGGGCGACCGCGTTTCCATGTACCTCCCGATGATACCCGAGCTGGCCATCGCTATGCTGGCCTGCACCCGCATCGGCGCTGTGCACAGCATCGTGTTCGGAGGCTTCAGCTCTGCATCGCTCAAGGACCGCATCGCCGACTGCGAATCCAAGGTCCTCATAACCGCTGACGGTAACCACCGTGGTAGCAAGTTCGTGCCCCTGAAGACCAACGCCGACGCGGCATTGGAGAGGGGAACGTCGGTAGATAAGGTGGTCGTGGTCAAGCGGGCCGGGGCAGATTGCCCCATGATGCCCGGTCGGGACATGTGGTGGCATGACGAGATGGCCAAGGCCGCCCGGTCCTGTGAGCCGGCGTGGTGTGATGCTGAGGACCCGCTGTTCATCCTATACACCTCTGGATCGACCGGAAAGCCCAAGGGCGTGGTCCATAGTACCGCCGGCTACCTGCTCGGAACCAGTATCACATTCAAGTACGTCTTCGACTACCATGAGGACGACACCTACTGGTGCACGGCCGATATCGGTTGGATAACCGGGCACAGCTACGTCGTCTACGGTCCGCTCTGCGCTGGTGCGACCACCCTCATGTTCGAGGGCATCCCGACCTACCCACAGGTGGACCGCTTCTGGAACATCGTGGAGAAGTTCAAGGTCAACATATTCTACACCGCCCCCACCGCCATCCGCTCCCTGATGAGGGAGGGCGAGAAGTGGCCACAGAGTAGGGACCTGTCCTCGCTGCGGGTGCTCGCTTCCGTGGGCGAGCCCATAAACCCGGAGGCGTGGATGTGGTACCACAAGTACGTGGGGAACGAGAAGTGCCCCATCATGGACACCTGGTGGCAGACCGAGACCGGCTCCCTGATGATAACCCCGCTGCCGGGGGCCATAACCACGAAGCCCGGCTCAGCCACGTTGCCTTTCTTTGGCGTGAGTCCGGAGGTGGTCAAGGACGATGGGACCCTCGCCGGAGTGAACGAGGGCGGTTACCTATGCATAACCAAACCCTGGCCAGCCATCATGCGGACCGTGTGGGGAGAGCACGATCGCTTCAAGGAGCTATACTGGACCCGGTTCCCGGGCAAGTACTTCACCGGCGATTCCGCCCGCAAGGACGAAGAGGGATACTACTGGATCATGGGCCGTGTGGACGATGTGATCAAGGTCTCCGGGCACCGCATCGGCGCGGCTGAGGTGGAGAGCGCGCTGGTGTCCCACCAAAGCGTGGCCGAGGCAGCCATCGTTCCGGTGCCGCACCCCATCAAGGGAGAGGCCATCTACGCCTTCGTCACTTTGAAGACGGGAGTGGAAGAGACGGAACAGCTGCGCAAGGAGCTGGTGACCCATGTGCGAAAGGAGGTGGGACCGATAGCCACCCCGGAGGTCATACAGTTCTGCCCCGGAATGCCCAAGACCCGCAGCGGCAAGATCATGCGCCGCATATTGAGGAAGGTGGCCACCGGTACCGCGGAGGGGCTGGGAGACACCTCTACTCTAGCGGACCCCGCCATATTGGATGTGCTCATAGAAGGCAGCCGGGCCCTTTCCAAGAAGTGAGAAACCTTTTCCCGATCCCTTTTCTTTTTACATCTTACTTTTTCTTCAGCTCGTCCTTGAAGTAGGAGATCATCTTCTTTACGTTCGCCAGCTCCATGAAGAAGCGATAGTCCTCACGAGTGAACTCCTTCAATGCGTACAGGGTCAGAATGAATGTCCCTATCGACATCAGACCGAAAACCACCAGCATGAACCAGCTGCTGACCTCTATGAACATACCGCATAATGCCAAGGCCACCGCTGCCGCCACGCCGGCCAGCAACTGTAGCGCTAATCTTGGGTCGGTGGTGGTACCGGTCAGATGCCACACTACGTAACGTATGACCAGGAAGTTGAAGGTGGTACCGATCAACAGGGCAATGGCCGCTCCGGTAAAGGATAACCCTAACCCGAATCCGAGGAAGGAGTCTGGTATGAAAAGCAGGAACATCCCCAGGCTCACTACGAATGTCATTAGGGTGATGCGGGCCGAAAGGTCCGGACGGTCCACGGCGATTATTTGTGATGCGTGCACCGCATTGAGCATCATGATAAGATTGGTCACCGCCATGATGCCGATGGCCTTCCCAGATTCCTCGAACAAAGGTCCGAGAAGCACTAAACAGACCTCGAAGGGGAACATGATGATGACGATGCTCACTGGCAGTCCGATCATCATAATGTATCTCTCCGCCTGTCTGGTCAAGGTCCTGATCTGTTTGAGATTCCCTTCGGAATGCAATTTGGAGAAGGAGGGGAAAGTGAGAGCGGCCACGGCAGTGCTGATGGCCGCAAATACTCCCAGGAACACCTGGGGAGCGGAATACAGCCCAACCTCCCCGGAGGTCCAGAAGAAGCCCAGGAGCAACTTGTCCATCGTACTGCTCAAAACACTGATGATTGCGATGAGGGCCAACGGCAACGCGAACTTGTAATATGAACGGAAGAGCGTCGGCCGTCGCCATTTGATGTGGTCCCTGAACAGGAGGTACAGGGCCATTATCGCTACCGCCAGAGCACCGATCACGTAGGTGAAGGCCAACTCGATGACCCCCATGAAGTTGACGCAGACGAAGATGATCAGGGGCACCCTTACAATGGGGTCGATCAACGTGACCAGGGGCAACTTGGCCATCTCCATCTTGGCCTGGAAGGTGGCGGTCGCTATCGATGATATGTCGAACAGCACCTGGAAGAGGACGAATAGCAATATGAGGTCGGTGCTGGTCTCCTCCAGCGTTCCTCCCAGGACCGATGTCCATACGAAAACAGAGACGAGTATGAACGCCACCATTATTCCGGTCAAGGTCAACTTGATGATCGCGAAGGTACTGACGCAATCATCCAGGTCCTGCCCTTCCGATATCCTCTTGATGTGCGCGCTGCCGAAGCCCAGGTCGGAAACGGCGTTGAAGGTGGCTACGAAGGCCAATGTCCAGGTGACAGATCCGTATATGTCCTTGCCTAGATACCTGGTCATGAAATATAGGCCTACGAAAGCCAGAGCCGAGGAGAGTAACCTCGACAGGAACAGGATGAAGGACCTTCTACCGATCACGTAATCGTCTAGGAAGACGACCCAGGCTATTTAACCCTGCGCAGATAGGCCCAGTGTTCAGTCCTCCTCCCACTTTGTGACCAGTACGGCCACTACAACGAATATCACGGCGATCACGGCCACCACGAGCAAGTTCAGATACGCCCCCTCCATATTATCGTAGACCATGGCGTCCCTCAACCCCTGACCGAAGTACGTCAACGGCAGCGCCGATGCGATGGTCTGCAGATAATCCGGCATGAGCTCCAGTTGGAAGAAGGTGCCTGACAGGAACATCATGGGGAAGGTGATAGCGTTGGTCGCGGCGCTGGCCGTCTCCTCGTTCTTGACGAAGCGGGCGATTATCATGCCCAACGCAGAGAACATGGCACTGCCGGAGATTATCAACAGTATGGCAGCGGGGTTCAACGTCATGCTCATTCCGAAGACCAGAATTCCGAACACCATGACCACTGAGAGAGTGATGAACGAGATGAACAGGAACCATATCATTCGGGAGATCAACCACTCGAACGGGGTCATCGGTGTCGTCGCCAGCTTGCGGAATATACCGGCGGCGCGGAAACGGGATATGGTGCCCTGCATGCCGAATATGCAGGTGGTCATGACCGTAAGGGCGATGACCCCCGGCACGAAGAAGTCCAGGAAGGAGAACCGCTTCTGTACGATGCTGCTCACTCCCAATGTGACGTACTCCCGTCCCCCGGACATCTCCAGGTTGAAGTTGTTGATGACCGCGGAGACGATGTTGCGCACGATCGAAGCGGAGGAAACGGTCTCGTCCAGGCGCAGGTCGACGGTGGCCGTGGCGGTGGCATTGGGCACGAAAGCGTCCGAGAAGTCGGAGGGCAGTACCATGACGAACGTCAGCGAGTTGTCCTTGATGTACTGCTCCAGGTCCACGTTCTCATCGATGAACCGCAGTTCGAACGCCTCTGTATGGTTGAGCGCGTCCAGGAACTGTACGGAGCCTGGCCCGTGATCGAGGTCCTGAACGTACAGGGTGATGGTGCTCGAGCCCATGTTGGAGAAGATCGCACCGAAGACCAATATCAGGAACAGAGGGAAGGCCAGGGTCCAGAACAGGTTGCTCTTGATCCGGAAGAAGGCTTTCGATTGGCCCTTGAGGTCCACCAGGACGTGCTTCAGCCTCATGAGGACACCTCCACCAGTTTCTTGCCGGTGAGCTTGAGGAACACATCCTCCAGTGAACTGCCCTTGATGAGCATCTCCTCATAGGTAACCTCGCTCCCGGAGAGCAGATTGACCAATTTTGCCAAACTGCCTTTGTCCTCCAGCTTGACCCACAGGTCGCCGTTCTTGAACTCCGAGGACATGCCTGCCGATGCCACCAGCGTCCGGGCGGCATCGTTCGCTGACTTCACCAAGCAAGTGCTGCCTGAACCATACTTATCGATGATCTGCCTAGGGGTCCCCATGGCGATGAAGCCCCCCTGGTCCATGATGGCCACACGGTCGGACAGTATCTCGGCCTCCTCCATGTAGTGGGTGGTGAGAATGACCGTCTTGTTGCGCAACTTGAGCTTGCGGATGACATCCCAGACCTCCCTGCGGGCCTTGGGGTCCAGCCCGGTGGTCGGTTCGTCCAGGAAAATGAGCTCCGGGTCGTTGACCATGGATATGGCCACCCCCACCCTCTGCTTCAACCCCCCTGACAGGTTCATGAACCACACGTTTCGCTTGTCCTGCAGCTGGACCGATTCGATGAGCTCATCGACGCCCAGACGACGGTCGAACAGACCGCCGAAATAATCGATGTTCTCCTTGACGGTGAGATAGTCGAAGGCGTTGAACGATTGAGGGAGGACACCTATTCGCTTGCGTATCTCCTTCTGTTCCTTGTCGATATCATGACCGAGGATACGAACATCGCCCGAGGTCTTGACCCTCAGGCATTCCATTATTTCCACCGATGTCGTCTTCCCGGCACCGTTGGGACCTAGGATCGAATACACCTCTCCGGCCTTGACCTCCAGATCGATCCCGTTGACCGCCTTCAGCTCTCCGTATGACTTGACCAGGCCCTTTACTTCGATCACCGTTTCTGCCACGATCGTCCCCCAATCCACCACCTGTAGGTTCTTCAAGGGTTTTTATTTAATTATGATCGCGCCTCATCATTTATCCTCCATAGGAATTTGTTATATGCGTTCCGTGGCATTAAGTATGGAGCGCATGAAGGACCGGTATTCACGTCAGCTCTCTGTTGAGGGCTTCGGACAGAAGGCCCAGGATAAATTGGCCGATGCCACCGTAGCCGTGGTAGGCGTCGGAGGCCTCGGCTCTCCGGCATGCCAATACCTCGCCGCGGCCGGGGTGGGCAAGCTGATAATCGTGGACGATCAGAGAGTGGAGGGATCAAACCTCAACCGGCAGATCCTTCACTGGGAAGAGGACGCCCTTCTACCACGCTACAAAGTGGAATCGGCAAGGAACAAGTTGAAGGACCTCAACTCAGAGGTGCTGGTCGAAGCGTTGCCCATGAAGCTCATGGAGGACAACCTGTACATATTGGAGGACGCCGACCTCACCCTGGACTGCCTGGACAATTCTAAGGGAAGGTACCTGCTGAACCGGCACTGCCTGGCGACCAGGACCCCTCTGGTCCATGGAGCCGTGGAGGGGATGGCTGGCCACGTCGTTACCTTCGTCCCCGGAGGGCCTTGCCTGAGATGCGCCTTCCCCCATCTGACCTCGCACCGGGGGTCGGTCCCGGTGCTGGGCGCGGTCGCCGGCGTTATAGGCGCCATGCAGGCCATGGAAGCCATCAAACTGATCACGGGAGTTGGTGACGCCCCTGACGGCCGAGGTCTGTTCTTTGACCTTCAGAGGAACGAGGTGAACGAGGTCGTCTTCGTGAAGGACCTGGCCTGCCTCGACTGCGGCTCACTTTGACCATAGGTCGATGGTCACCAGGTAGGTGTCTTCCACCAAACGCGTTTCCACCTTTAGACCGGTCCTGTAGAACAGGTCGAGCATGCGCATGTTCTCAGCCAACAGTTCCGCGGTCAAGGCCTTGATCTTGCGATCGCGGGCGATGCCGATCATCATTTCCATGAGCAGGGTGCCGATCCGTTTGTTCTGCCATCGGTCCAGGACGGCAAACGATATCTCCGCGGTGTTGCTCTTCTTGTCCATGTCGTACATGGCGAACGCCGCCATGGACCATACGCCCTCCTCGTTGACGAAGCCGCCCATGGTCATCCGTGTGTCGTAGTCTATGTTGACGATCCTTTGCAGCTCTCGGTGAGGCATGCTGCGCTTCAGGCCCATGAACCTGTTGTAGACCGTGTCCTTGGACAACGAGTAGAACATCTCCTTGAGCATCGGTTCGTCCGTTGGCTTCGCCGGTCGGAAGTACATCTCCTGGCCGGCCACCAATTTGATCACTTCGTACTGCTCGGGGTATACGCCCACATATCCGGCGTCCGTCTGGTCCTGGTAGACGTAATGCAGCGATTTGGCATGCATGAGCAGTTCCGCTCGGAACCGGGGGTGGGATATGCCTATGAGCGCCAAGGCCCGTTCCATGATGTTCTTTCCCCGCAGATCGGCCACTCCATACTCGGTGACGATGAACTGCACATCGCCCCGGGTGGTGGTCACTCCTCCCCCGGCCGTCAACGTGGGAACGATGCGGGATATGGTATGGTGCTGCGCCGTGGACGGCAGGGCGATGATGGCCTTACCCCCTTTGGAACGGGAGGCTCCACGCATGAAGTCCGCCTGCCCCCCGATACCGGAATAGAAATAATGCCCTATCTGGTCGGTGCACACCTGTCCTGTGAGGTCCACCTCCAAGGCGGAGTTTATGGCTATCATGTCGTTGTTGCGGGAGATCTTACAGGGATCATTGGCGTATGAGGACGGGTACATCTCGAACATCTCGTTCCCGTCGATGAAATCGTAGAGACGCTTGGTGCCCATGCAGAAGGAGGCCACCACCTTGCCCGGGTGGAAGACCTTGCGCTTCCCGTTGATGACCCCTTTCTCCACCAGTTCGATGATCCCATCGGAGAACATCTCGGTGTGCACTCCCAGGTCCTTCTTTTCCCCCAAGTACTTGAGTATGGCGTCGGGAATATGTCCGTAACCGACCTGAATGGTATCCCCATCGTGAACAAGCTCGGCCACGTTCTTACCTATGCGAGGGGAGACACGCGACGGTTCGTCCTCCATGGCGAACTCCAGCAGTGGCTGGTCGTTCTCCACCAGGTGATCGATCTCCTTTATATGCAAACGGCTGTCCCCGCCCAGACGGGGCATGTTCGGGTTGACCTCCGCTATGACCACATCAGCGTGCATGGCCGCGGCCATGGTGATGTCCACGGATACGCCCAGATTGCAATACCCTTCCTGGTCCGGCGGCGAGACCTGGATGAGCGCCACGTCCACCGGCTTGAGGCCGCTGGTAAAGAGCTGTTCGATGTCCGAAAGGTTAACCGGTGTATAATCGGCCCTTCCTTCGTTGACAGCGTTGCGCATGTTGGGTCCGATGAAGAAGGCGTTCAGGCGGAACTGGTCCATGTACTTCTCCTCGGCGTAGAACGTCAGTCCTAGCGATAATGCCTGAATGATCTCGCTGTCGATCATGGCATATGACTTGGCCAGGAGCGCTTTGACTAATGCTTGCGGCTCTCCGCAGGCAGTACCCAGGAAGACCGTCCTTCCAGGACCGATCTTGAGCACTGCCTCCTCAGCGGTCAGTAATTTTTCGCGATATTCCTTTTCCAAGGCCGGGTCCATCGAGGGTACTAATTAACAATCGCGACATTAAAGGCTTCTGCGTCGTTGGCAGGGTTCGACAGGCAAAGATTTACAAATCGAAGGGGTCATGAACATGACGTGATCGTCGGACTGCTCGCCTTGCTGATCTTCCTGGCCATGGTGGCCATAGGTATTATCATCCTCGTTCTGGTGATAGGCAGCCTGATCTTGTTCTTCCCAGCCACCATCGTAGCTCTGGTGGTCCTGCTGCTGACCGGAAGCTGGTTGTTTGCCGGAGCTGCTTTCCTTGTCACCGCTATTATCATGATCGCGCTGAAATGAGCAAATGCTTATCTCCGCCCTCCTCCATCATCAGCGGGGTTCTCAAACATGGAACTGAGCAGCGTCGAGAGAAAAAGGGTGATCAGCAAGGACGGTCGCGAACTGGGCGTCCTGGCGGGCAGCAAGATCGACACTGTCAAATGGACAGTGATAAGCATCATGGTCAATGTGCCCAAGGAACCGGCCAAGGAGATGGGTATCAAGAAGAAGCTCTTCAAACCGGTCATCATCAATGTGTCGACCGACCTGATCTCAGTGGTGGGCGATGTCATCCAGCTTAGCCTGGACATGAAGGAGCTGGCGGAAAAGTTCTGAGAGCTCAATTTTTCTCAGGGATGCGGGGCTTTCCACATTTCCAGCACTTTAGGTCACGGGATATGTTCACTGCGTCGCATTCACAGGTCCATGTCCCCTTCATATTGAACGATTCGCAGATGGTGCACTTGCCCTTGCGCGGTTCCGGATCTCCCTCGGCCATTTTGATCCCTTGATGTTCTCAGCTCGATGGTAATAAAAGTAACCATTGATAGACGGTCATCAAAAGATCTTAACGTCGAACGTTCTAGCTTTCCTCTCAGCGTGAGAATTTGCGCTGCTCCCACGATCCATGGGAACCGACCATTGACAATGGTGAACCGCGACAATATGGGACGGTCGAGAGCACATTGGATCGTCTGTCCTCATCGCTCTATCGGTCCACGCCCTTTCTTGAGAGCACGCCTTTTTGATATGGGTGACGCATCGATCTCATCTCGGTGATGTAATCGGCCAGTTCAAGCAGTTCCGGAGGTGCGTACCGTCCGGTGAGCACCACCTCCATCCCTTTTTTCCGGTCGCGGACCGCCTCGGCCACTTCCTCCGCGCTCAGCAGACCCAGCTTGATGGCCACGTTGACCTCGTCCAATACTACGATGTCGTATTGACCGCGATACAATGCGTCCCTGGCCGCCTCCAACCCCTCCGCCGCTCGGTCCAGGTCCGCTTGGGTGACCGCCTGGGAGAACACCAGGCAGTCGTGGCCTGAGGGCATTACCGTCAGACCGGGGATGTCCAAGAAGTTCTCACCGTAGGTACCTCCTGTCTTCATGAACTGGATGATGAGGGCGGTATAACCATGGCCCAATGCTCGAACGCACATTCCCAGAGCGGCGGTGGTCTTTCCCTTTCCGTCGCCGGTGTAGACATGCACCAGCCCCAAGTGCTGCTCCATTTCAATCCAACTTTTTCAGGAGCCAGGCCATGTTCTGTCCCAGTATCTTGAAGGTGCGCACACCCTCCTCGTCGGAGATGATGTCCCCTGGTTTCGATGCCGTGCCTACGTTCCAGTAGTTACTGCCCGGGACGATCATCTGGCTGATGAGAAAGAACTTGTTGATCTCGCCGAAGGTCTCCAATGCTCCCGCGCGACGGTTGATAGCGACGGCCGCCCCCACCTTTCGGCGCAGCATATCATCGTTGCCCCCGACCACAAAACCAGCGCGATCGATGAGCGCCTTGGTCTGAGCTGACATGTTACCGAAATAGACCGGAGAACCGATGATGATGCCGTTCGCGGACTTCATCTTCTGTACGTACTCATTCAAAAGATCATCATCGATCACACATCTCTCGTCCTTGTTCCGCTTGCAAGTACCGCATGCCTTGCAGGGTTTCAGTTCCTCCCGGCATATGTCGATAAGCTCGGTCTCTATCCCTTCTTTCCTGAGCTCTTCCAGGACCATCATCAACGCCTGGTGGGTGTTGCCGTTCACCCGGGGACTGCCATTGAACGCCACGACCTTCATAATTTTACCTCTTGGGACCAGATCGCCTCGACCGTATTACCGTTTTTCATTGGGACCGCCCGCCCATGAATTTTTATTCCGCCAACGTTTCAGGTGGACGGTTGCAACCATGAGCGCTTTGTTGGACGGTCTGATCGCGGGGTACGGCATAGCCATACCTCTGGGTGGGATCTCCGTCCTCATCGTCAATCTAGCCCTGGAAAGAGGATTCCGCCTCGGATTCATGGCGGGGGCTGGAACGGCCACCATCGATATGATCTGCGCCACCCTGGCCGTCTTCGCTGGCGCCGCCGTGGTAGCATCGATCTCCCCCTATGCCCAGCCGCTTCAATTGATGAGCGGCCTGGTGCTCATCGCCATGGGCGTGTACGGTCTCTTTCAAATTAGAAAGAGAGGATCAACGGATGAGCATCCACCCTCTGGAGGTCGGGAGGAGGCGTGGACCACCTATGGCAAGTTCTTGGCCCTCACCATATTGAACCCTTTCACAGTGGCCTACTTCCTGGCGTTGATAATCGGAAAGGGATCGACCTGGTCCTTTTCATTGATGGACTGTATTTGGTTCATCGGTGGGGTGACCTTTGCCTCGTTCTCCTGGCAGATCGTTCTAGCGGGAGTCGGGGCCGTGGTTAGAAAGCACCTTACACCTCGTTTCATGAAAGGCAGCATCATCGTGGGAAACGCCATAGTCATCCTGCTGGGCTTTCAGATCATGATCTCGATCTGAACATTTACTGGATGGATGTTTGGCATATATGTCCTGAAAATATCGTTATCTAAAAATTTTGTAAACGGCCATCTTATTCAATTCCGTACTTTTCTATTATAATAATAAGTTATTGTATTATAAAATTCAATAATGCTTATATATGGCCATTAATGTGCACACATCATCATGAAAAGAACCCCTAGGACCGTATACGAAGAGGTGGACCTGCGCCTATCCCCGGCCGAGGCCTACGCCAGGTTGAGGAGGGGCAGTGATGCCTCTTTCCTCCTGGAGAGCGCTGAAGGGTCCTCCCGCACCGTAGCCTATTCGTTCCTGGGCGCCTCCCCTGTGAAGATATTGCGAGGGGAGGGAGAACATCAGGGATTGGACCAGGTGCGGGAGGTCATGGCCGCGAGAGCGGGTGTGCCCTCCCCTTTCCCGTTCATGGGCGGGTTGGTAGGATATTTCTCCTACCATTTGGTCAATTCGTTCGAGGAAGGTTTGGACCTCAGTTCCGGAGGTTTCCCCAGCTATGAGCTCGGACTTTACGATAGAGGGTTGATCTATGATCATTCCGCGTTCAAGGTCTACTACTTTCACCCCGAGGGAGAAAAGGACGCCCCCCCATTGTTCGAGAACGACGGAGCGTTGACGGAGGATGAGTTCAGGCTGGAGGAGAGGTCGTCCGCTACGTTGCAGCAGGATTACGAGCATGGGGTGCGCAACATCAAGGGAAGGATATTGGACGGAGAGGCCTTCCAAGTGGTGCTTTCGGGGTTTGAAGAGCACCGGTTCCAGGGAGATCCGTTCCAACTATACCTACGCCTGAGGCAGGTCAACCCCTCCCCCTACATGTTCTACTTGGACTTCGGGGAGCGCAAAGTGCTGGGTTCCAGCCCGGAGACCCTGGTGACGGTACGGGAGAACGAGGCCACCACCTATCCCATCGCCGGGACCCGACCTCTTGGCTCCGATCTTCTGGAAAGACGTAGCAATCGCCGTGAGATGTTAGCTGATGAAAAGGAAAGGGCCGAGCACGTGATGCTGGTGGACCTGGCCCGCAACGATCTGGGAAAGGTCTGTGATTACGGCAGCGTGGAGGTGGCCGATCTCATGAGAGTGGAGGAGTACAGCCACGTGCAGCACATGGTGTCCCGGGTAAGGGGGATCCTCCGTTCCGACCGGGACTCTTTGGACGCGTTCGCCGCGGTGTTCCCCGCGGGTACGGTGAGCGGGGCACCCAAGCACCGGGCCATGCGGCTCATTGAATCCTTGGAGAGCAGAGGGAGGGGACCATACGCCGGAGCGGTCGGCTACATCTCGGACCAGGGGGACCTGGACACCGCCATCACCATTCGCTCCGCGTTCGTCAATGGCGATCACATCTATCTGCAGGCCGGAGCGGGCATCGTCATGGACTCGGTGCCGGAAAGGGAATATCAGGAGTGCGTGAGCAAACTGGGGGCGGTGCATCGGTCCCTCAACATGTGTGCGGGGGGAAGGACATGAGACCACGGGTGCTGCTCATAGACAATTATGACTCGTTCGTCTACAACCTGGCGCACTCATTGGCCATGGCCGGGGGGGAACCGGTGGTGTTGAGGAACGATCGATTGGACCTCGTTTCCGCCAGGTCCGAATATCAAGGCATAGTCATCTCGCCCGGGCCTGGACACCCGGCCAATATCGGCGATTTCGGCAGCTGCGGAGAGGTGCTCAGGAAGCTTTCACCCACCATCCCCACCTTAGGCGTCTGTCTAGGGCACCAGGGTATCGCCCAGGTATTCGGCGGAACCGTCCTTCGCGCTCCCACGCCCATGCATGGCAAGGTCTCAGAGATACGACACGACCGGGAGGGAATATTCCGAGGACTGCCCTCCCCCTTGAAGGTGGGAAGGTATCACTCCCTATGCGTACGGGAAGACGACCTTCCCTCGGAGATCGTGGTCACGGCGCGCAGCGAGGACGGTACGGTCATGGGACTGCGCCATCGTTCCTATCCCATCGAAGGGGTGCAGTTCCATCCAGAATCATTGCTGACCGAAAGAGGACAGGAGCTGATCGACAACTTTGTTTCCTCATTGGGAGGATGACCATGTCCCAGACCGAGCGTCTTTTCCAAGCGCAGAGGTTCGCCACCGAGATCTTGAACGGCCGGATGACCGATCAGGTCATCGCCGACCGACTGCAGGATATGGGCCGGCGGGGGGAGAGCGCCGAGGAGATGCTGGGCATTGCCAATACATTCTACGGCCTCTGCAACCGTCTGTCAACCGTTCACCCCATGGTAATGGACGTTTGCGGCACCGGGGGTGCGGCGGTCCGCAGCTTCAACGTCAGTACCATCAGCGCCTTCGTCCTGGCGGCGGCCGGTGTGCCCGTGGCCAAGCACGGCAATCGTTCCTCTCAGGGACGGTGCGGCAGCGCCGACCTGCTGGAGGCCATGGGAGCGGACATATCGCCTGGCCCGGAACGGTCCGCGAAGATGCTGGACAGCATCTCCTTCACCTTCCTGTTCGCCCCCGCCTATCATCCGGCCATGCGACACGTGGTTAGGGCCAGGCGGCTGGTGTCGGACCGCACCATATTCAACATCATAGGTCCGCTCATGAACCCCGTGCTCGGTCCCCGAAGACAGTTGATGGGTGTCTGTTCCCCAGAACTACTGGAGACCGTTCCCTCGGTATTGCGGTCCCTGGGAGTGGACCGGGCCATGATAGTGCACGGTCTTCCGGGCATGGACGAGGTATCTCTCTGCGGAAGTACCTTGGTGGCCGAGCTGAAAGGAGAGGATGTGGAAAGGTACGAGATATGTCCGGAGGAGCAGGGACTGAAGCGCTGTCATGAAAACAAGGTCAGGGAACTGACACCTCAGGCCTCGGTCCGCGTCTGCATCGACCTCCTGCGAGGGAAGGCCAACGAACGGCGGGACATGGTATTGTTCAATTGCGCCTGCGCCCTCTATGTCTTTGGCAGTGCGTCCAGCATAGCTGCGGGCCTTTCCTTGGCGGAACGGGTCATTGACAGCGGCAATGCCTTCTCCAAGATGCAGCAGTATATCCTGGCCAGCAATGGCGGGGAGGCGGTCTGATGCTCAGAGGGGTAGAGGACCGGTTATCGCTCCTGGTCCGCAATGCCCGGGAGCTGGTGGATTGCGGGTTCTATTCCCATCGGTCGACCCGATACGGGAGGGATCAGAACTGCATCCGACCCTCATTGGTGAAGGAGGTGAAAGACCGTCCGAACTTCCCCATAGTGGCCGAGGTCAAGCTGGCCTCCCCTACGGCTGGGCGTCTCGGCACACATTTGGCCGAAGAGCTGATCGATGATTACCGTCAGGGCGGGGCGGCGGCATTGTCGGTGCTCACCGAACCCCGGTTCTTTCTGGGCTCCCTGCGCTATCTCGAGCTGGCCGCCAGGACCGGACTTCCGGTGATGATGAAGGATTTCATCATTGACCAGGTACAGATAGAGACAGCCTCCCGTCTGGGGGCGTCGGCCGTTTTGCTCATAGAGGGGATATTCGACCGGGAATTGGCCACCGGAAGGGACGCTCTCATCGATAAGGCCCATGAGACCGGAATGGAAGTGGTCCTGGAAGCCTCGACCTTAACGGAACTAGAAGGGGCGATAGGTAGTAAAGCTGACATCCTGGCCTTCAACCAACGGGACCTGCGCACCTTCCGACAGGGACCGAACGACACGGGACCGGCATTGAGCGTGATCGGACGGGACGGCCGACCGGCCATGGTCATGAGCATGATGAACGGTAAGGAGGACGTGCGCCGCATGCGGGACATGGGCGCCTCCTGCGTACTGATCGGTTCGGCCTTGAGCGGTTCTCCCTGCCCCCGCGACAAGCTGTCCTCCATGAGGATGGTCCGATGACCGCGGTGAAGATATGCGGCATGCGTACCTTCGCCGATCTGGAGACCTGTCGCCAGGCGGACTACCTGGGTTTTGTGGTCCTTTCCGATTCGCCTAGGAACCTGGAACTGAGCACAGCTCAGGAGCTTATGTCCTGCTGCGGCAACCTCCGGGTGGCGGTGACCACTGAGCGGAGGCCGAGGGAGCTTGAAAATATGGTGATGGACCTTGAACCGGACGTGCTACAGTTGCATTCCCCCCTGGACCGGAAGCTGTTGGCTTCGTTGAGCGGCATGGGGGTGCACCTGTGGGGCATGTTGCCAGCAACAACGGACGTCATCATCGACGCCGGATGCTTGCATGAATGTCAGGCCTTGGTCCTGGATACGCCAAGCGAGAGGCTAGGTGGGAGCGGCAAGGTCCACGATTGGGACCTCAGCCGAAGAATTAACCGTATGATCAGGCCGCTACCGCTGGTACTGGCCGGGGGGCTTCGCCCGGATAATGTCCCGGAGGCGATAGCCAAAGTGGTCCCTTTCGCCGTGGACGTTTCCAGCGGTGTCGAGGAAGACGGGATCAAGGACCGACGGAAGGTCGATGAGTTCATAACGAACGTGAAAAGAGTTGATGGATCATGAATTCAAGGTTCGGTGTGTATGGGGGGCAATACGTGCCTGAAGTACTGGTACCCGCGCTCCAGGAACTGGAGAGAGAGTACCTGGTGGCTCGGAAGGACCCAGTGTTCCTAAATGAGCTGGAGAGCTACAACCGTCACTACGGTGGAAGGGAGACCCCTCTTTATTTCGCCCGGCGATTGACGGAACGTTGCGGCGGCGCGAAGATATACCTGAAACGGGAGGACCTTTGCCATGGTGGAGCCCACAAGTTCAACAACGTCATGGGCCAGGCACTCCTGGCCCGCCGCATGGGCAAGAAAAGACTGATCGCCGAGACCGGGGCTGGTCAACATGGCACGGCCACTGCCATGGCCGCGGCGGTACTTGGATTGAAGGCGGAGATCTACATGGGAGAGATAGACGTTGCTAGACAGCGCATGAACGTCTTCCGCATGAAACTGATGGGGGCGAAGGTTCACGAAGTGAGGTCCGGCTCCAAACTGCTCAAGGACGCCATTAACGAAGCTTTACGCGATTGGTCCGGGAGCGTGGAGCATACCTATTATCTTCTAGGCACCGCCGCCGGTCCGCATCCCTATCCCACCATGGTGCGGGACTTCCAGAGCGTCATCGGCCGGGAGATACGCCAGCAGCTTCAGGAGGCCGAGGGTTGCCTGCCAGACCTGCTGGTTGCCTGCGTGGGCGGGGGAAGCAACGCCATCGGGACCTTCCACCCGTTCATAGAGGACCCCGGGGTCAGACTGCTCGGCGCGGAGGCGGCCGGGGAAGGGCTGGAGACCGGGCATCATTCCGCCTCCTTGTCCATAGGGGAGGTCGGGGTTCTGCAGGGATGCAAATCGTATCTGCTTCAGGACGAGCATGGCATGATCCAGGAGGCGCACAGCATCGCCCCGGGACTGGACTATCCAGGCGTCGGTCCAGAACATAGTTTCCTGAAGGACCTGAAACGCGCCGAATACGTGGGCGTCACCGACAAGGAGGCCTTGGAGTCCTTTATCACCTTGTCCCAGGTGGAAGGGATCATTCCCGCCCTGGAGAGCGCGCATGCCGTCTCCGCCGGAATGAACGAGGCGTCGTCCATGTCCAAGGACCAGGTGGTGGTCATAACCATCTCCGGCCGGGGGGACAAGGACCTGGAGACGGTGTTCGACATGGGGGTGGTCGAGTGAGCCGTTTGCAAAAGACATTCGTCGACGCCCGTGCGGAGGGGCGCACCGCCTTGATATGCTATCTGATGGCCGGGGTGCCCTCGCCAGAGGATTTCGTGAAAATGGCCGTGGCCTGCCTGGAGGGCGGGGCGGACGTTCTGGAGATAGGCGTGCCTTTCTCCGATCCGTTGGCCGACGGTCCGGTCATTCAGCTGGCGGCAGTACGCGCCCTGGAGAACAAGGTGACCCCCCCGATGGTCATGGACATGGTACGTGAACTGAGGAGTAGGACCGATCGACCCATTGTGCTCATGGGCTATTACAACCCCATCTTCCGCATGGGGGAGGAGCGGTTCGTGGATGCTTGCCGGAGCGCCGGAGCGGACGGCCTGATCGTGCCGGACCTGCCGTTGCACGAGAGCGCCTCCCTGCGCCAAACCTGTCAGGAAAAAGGATTGGACCTTATTCAGTTGACCACCCCGTTGACGCCGGACGACCGGAACAGTGAACTGGTGCATGCCACCTCGGGTTTTCTGTATCTGGTCACACGCACTGGCGTTACCGGAGGAGGATCGGTCATGACGGAAGACCTTCGGAAAATGATAAGCCGGACGCGCTCCGTCGACCTCCACGTCCCCTTGGCCGCCGGATTCGGCATATCTAGACCGGAACAGGTTCGGGCGGCGAGGGACATGGGAGCGGACGGCGTCATAGTCGGCAGCGCTCTTGTCTCCCTGACGCTCAATGGCTCCTCCGCGGATGATCTTAAGGACACCGTCCGCCGTCTAGCATCGGCCTGCGATGCGGAGCGCCCGCGGATTCAATAATTATTTATTTAAGATAGGGGATTTCGTGTTACTAAAATAAAATTCTTAACACCTAAACCCCATATTGAATTTGAGGAGACGATAATGCATATTCCTGACGGTCTGATGGATCCCATGGTGATCATCATGGGCTGGGCCTTGGCCCTGCCGGTCATAGCTTTGGCCATATACAAACTTAATAGAAGCGTTGACGAGCGCATGGTGCCCTTCATGGCCATATTGGCGGCGGGAATATTCGTGGCCCAGATGCTGAACTTCCCGATCGGCGGCGGGACCACCGGTCATCTGATCGGCGCCGCCCTCGCCGTGGTGCTGCTGGGATTGTACGGAGGAATTCTGGTAATGACCACCATCCTGGTCATACAATGTCTTATCTTCGGGGACGGGGGGCTGACCGCACTGGGACTCAATCTTCTCAACATGGCGGTGGTGGCACCACTGGTAGCTTACGGAGGCCTACGCCTGCTGAAAAGGGGAACGACCGAAAAAGGACTGACCGTGCCATTGGCCGCTTGGACCTCGGTCTTCGTCACCGCCCTGTTCTGCGGAGTGCAGATGGGGTTGAGCTATACACTATCCGGAGGGGCGTTCGGCATCGACTGGATCATATCCCTACCGGCCATGGGCATCTATCACGCCTTCATCGCCATCGGTGAGGCCATCATCACCACGGGAGTGGTGCTCTTCCTGAGCAAGGTGGCCCCGGAGACCCTGGAGTTCGGTATGCATCCCCAGGAGGTGTCTGCATGAAAGGTCGATACGTGAAGGCCTCGGTGGTCATCCTGGCGATATTCGCTATCGGACTGGTCGGCTTTTTCGCCCTTTCCGCCGCCTTCCCAGACGGTCTGGAGAAGATAATGGAGGAGAATGGAGTGGATGAGGGCGATCAGGTCTACACCGCCCCCCTGAGCTACGGCGACGACTACGGCGGTGCTTTGATGGCCGGGATAATCGGCTTCGGTATCACCTTCGGTTTGGTATTCCTTTATCTTAAAGGTATGAAGGCCCGTGAGAAGCCGCAATAGGACATTTCCTCCTATACCCCCTCTCGAGGCCTCGAACAGGAAAGTTGAACATGGAACAGCACGTGGACAGGTTCGCCGGGGATTCCTGGTTGTCAAGTTTCGACCCCCGAGTCAAAATGCTCTGCGTGTTCGCGTTGGCGGTGCTTGTGGCCACCCTCACCCAGGTCGGGGCCCTCCTTCCGGTCCTCCTGTTCGCTCTCGGCCTGGTGATGGTGTCACGCATCCCGTTCCTTCATCTGGCCAAAGGATATGCCTTGGCCTTCCCCTTCGTCCTCTTCGCCTCCTTGACGATGCTGTTCACTTCCGGAGGGGAGAACGCCCTGGCCATGGGACTGAGGGTGTCGACCTCGGTATTGCTCTTACTGGTGATGGTGTCGTCCACCCCCTTCATGGACGTGCTGTGGACCCTGCGATGGTTCAGAATGCCGATGATACTCAGCAACATGATCATGTTCACCTATCGATTCATATTCGTCATGCTGGACGAATCGGAACGCATGCGCCTGGCCCGCAGGTCCCGAGGGTTCAAGGGAGGAAGGTCCCTTCTTGATCGGGAGGCGTTCAAGGTATTGTCGAACACCATCGGCATGCTGTTCCTTCGCTCGTACCGTCGGGCCAGTCGGGTCTACGTGGCACTGCTCTCACGCGGGTACGATGGGACCATCAGGGGGGTCACCTCCTTCAGATTGAGGGGCAGGGACGCGGCCTTCAGCCTGGCGTTCGTTATAATAGGCACTTTGACATTATCCAGGCAGATGGGGTGGTACCTCTGGCCGTGATCTCCCTCAAGAACGTTCGTTTCGAATATCCCGGGCGACACCTCGCCCTCGATGATGTGAGCCTGGAAGTGGCGGAAGGAGAGCGCGTGGCCTTGATCGGCCCCAACGGGGCCGGGAAGAGCACCCTGCTGCACCTCATGGCCGCCCTGGACTTCCCTCAGGCCGGGGAGGTCATCGTGGCCGGAAGGAAAGTGGAGCGCAAAGGGGCGGCGGAGACCAGGAAGCAGGTGGGATTCCTGTTCCAGGACCCGGACGACCAGGTGTTCATGCCTAGCGTCTGGGAGGACGTGGCCTTCGGACCTTTGAACATGGGGCTTCCGGAAGAGGAGGTTCGCCACCGGGTGGAGAAGGCCTTGGAGGAAAGCGGTGCGTCCCATCTGTCAAAAAGAGTGCCGCAGAACCTCTCGCTGGGGGAGAAGAAGCGGGTGGCCGTTGCCGGACTCCTCTCCATGTCCCCACCGGTGCTGCTTCTGGACGAACCCACTGCGAACCTGGACCCTCAAGGTCGCCGGGACCTGTTGAACATCCTTTCCGGGCTGAAGCAGAGCATGGTCATCGCCACGCACGATCTGGCGTTGGCGTTCGAGTTGGCCGACCGGGCGGTGGTGCTGAACAAGAAAGTGCTCTTCGACGGCAGCATTCACGAACTGGTGAAGATGCCGGAGGTTCTGAAGGAGGCGAACTTGGAACTGCCCAGCTTTTCCCGCCTGATGATGATGTACCGTCAGCATGTGGGCGCTGATTTCGAGCCCCCTCTGACCGTTGAAGAGGCCTTCGAACTTCTGAAGGATCACAGGTCGTGAAGCAGTTCCTTCAGCAACTGCTCCGGGGTGGTCTTCGTGGGGACCATGTCCACCTTCACCCCGTGCTCCTCCAGCCGCTTCCTTGTCTCAGGACCCATGGCTGCCACCGTCACCCCTTCGAGCATCAATGGCAGTTCCTCCACATCGCAGCGTTCGATCAACTGTAGAAGGAACGCTTGCACGTGGGCAGGGGTGGGGAACACAAGTACGTCGACCTTTCCTTCCTCCAGACGGTCCAGCAGGGAGATCATCATCTCCGATTCATCCAGCAGCAGGGAGTAAACCTTGACCTCCACCACCTTCCAGCCGGCATCCTCGAGACCTTTGATCAATTGGGGGGACCCCTGGTCCGAACGCAATATTGCCACCGTTCCCCGGCGCTCCTTTCGGTTGAGATGACCGACCAGCGAATCGGTGGTGGCCTCAGGGGCTTCGGACGACACCGTCAGGCCGTGTTGTTCGGCGCGACCGGTGGTCCTTTCACCAATGGTTACCAGCTCCGTTCTCCTGGTGGCATCCTGCAGACGCTCCAGCATATTACGGTCGCGGGCCATGACCACCGCGGCCTCGATGGCCGTCGGGCATGTTGCCACCAGCACATCGTACCTCCCGGAGAACAGGTCGACCAGGAACAGCGAGAAATCGACGTCGTCCATGGGGACCGCCCGTACCGGTGAGACACATATGAAATCCGCCAAATGGCGATGCTCCCGGCACAACGGTGTCCAACGCTCCGGCGGCCCCATTATGGCGACGACCTTCTTCATGCCCCGGGGATGAGCGCTCCGGATTAATTACTTTCTCGACCCCCCACCATAGGGCGTCCATCGCCCGTGACATGATGGGAAGGGGGGCTGCCCGGAACGCGCTGGACCGATGTCGTTTTATCGTCCCAGGAGGATATGGTCATCATGCCTATCGGCGATCCCATGGGAAGCAACGAACCATTGCTGGAGAAGGGACGATTGACCCGCGTATGGATGACGGCCGTTCCCGTCTCCAACATGGACGACGCGTTGGAGTTCTACATGGAGGCCTTGGGGCTGGAGCTTAGGTACCGGGACGGCGATTGGGCCGAACTGGGACCCAATGAACCATTGGGAAAGGTGGCGCTTTATGTGCCGGGGAAGAACGATCTTCGTAAGCCGGGCGGACCGACCGGGATCGTCCTTTCCTGCGACAGCATGTACGACCTGCACCGTGAGCTGGTGGACGAGGGCGTCGTTTTCAAGATGAAACCGGAAAAACAACCCTGGGGCGGTCTGCTGGCCATCTTCTTGGACGAGGATGAGAACGAGCTAATGGTCATGGAGCACCCTGACCGCTACCGCGAGTGACGGCTCGATATCCTTAACTATTACGCCTAACAATCGCCAGGGAGAGTGGAAAAATGCTGGAGATAGAAAACCTGACCGTCGAGGTTGGCGGCAAGGAGATCTTGCACGACCTGTCGCTTAACGTCATGACCGGTTACACCACCGTGCTGTTCGGGCCCAATGGCTCGGGGAAGTCGACCCTGCTCATGACCATCATGGGCTTTTCGGGCTACAACGTCAAGAGCGGACGCATACTGCTGAACGGAGAGGACATCACCCACATGCCGGTGAACGAGAGGGCCAAGAGAGGCATCGGCATGATGATGCAGCGCCCCCCGAACCTGATGGGGGTCAAATTGAAGGACCTGGTCCGCGTGACCGGGAAGGGCGACATCGACCCGGCGGTATTGGCCAAGGACCTCGACATGACCGCGTTCCTGGACAGGGACGTCAACATCGGTTTCTCCGGAGGGGAGATCAAGCGGTCCGAGATATTGCAACTAGAGGCCCAGGACCCCTGCCTCCTCCTTCTGGATGAACCGGAGAGCGGCGTGGACCTGGTGTCCATAGAGAAATTGGGGGCGAAGGTCCACGATCTTCTACAGGGTACCTCGCACTGCGCTGGTTGGAGGGAACGAAGCGGCAAGGCGGCGCTCATCATCACCCATACCGGGCAGATCCTGGAATATGTCGAAGCGGACCGAGGCTACGTCATGTGCAATGGGACCGTGGCCTGTTCCGGCAACCCCCGTGAACTATTGACGGAGATTCGCAAGATGGGGTACAACGAATGCATCCGCTGCAAGATCAACCGTTCCAACATCAAGGAGAACTTCTGAGGGTTTCCCATGGTTTCCAATGATGAGAAGAAGGCCAAGGACGCCCTGAAAAAGGCGGCAAAGTTCGGGGAGGACATCGACCTGGACGATTACCAGGAGGGAAGCAGGGAACTATCGGCCACCGGGTCGTTCGAGGAACTTTCGGATGACACCAAGGAGACCATGATGGACGCGGGGATCGTGCCCACCGAAAAGGGCAAGGCCGGCAATTTCCTTCTGATGGACAACACCGTGGTACATTCGGCGATGATGGGTTCAGGCGTGGAACTGATGCCCCTGTCGCAGGCGCTCAAGGTCCACGATTGGCTGAAGGACTACATGTGGAAGGCGGTCATGCCGGACACCGACAAGTACACCGCGGAGACCTACCTCCAGAATGCGGACGGCTATTTCATCCGGGCGCTCCCGGGCGCCAAGATCAAAATGCCAGTGCAGACCTGCCTCCTATTAAAGAACCGCAATTCCAAGCAGTACGTGCACAATGTGCTGATAGCCGAGGAGGGGTCCGAGATCGAGGTGGTCACCGGTTGCGCCACCTCCAAGGGGGTGGAGAAAGGGCTGCACCTCGGCATTTCCGAGCTCTTCCTGAAGAAGAACTCCAAGCTGTCGTTCACCATGATACACAACTGGTCGGAGTTCATCGGTGTTCGTCCGCGCAGCGCTATCGTCATGGACGAAGGCGCCACCTACATCAACAATTACATCGCCTTGAAACCGGTGAAGACCATACAGACGTATCCGACGGCGTTCATGAACGGCAAGAACGGCGTGTGCCGCTTCAACTCCATCGCCGTGGCCCACCCTGGCAGCATGATGGACCTGGGCTCCAGAGCGGTTCTGAGCGCCCCTGGATGCCGGGCCGAACTGATCTCCAGGACCATTACCACAGGCGGTACGATCATCGCCCGCGGGCAATTGATCGGCAACTCACCAGGGATCAAGGCGCATCTGGAGTGCAAGGGATTGATACTCAGCGATAAGGGGGTTCAGATCGCCATTCCCGAACTGGAGGCGCGCTTCCCTGACGTGGAGATGACCCATGAGGCCGCCGTGGGCAAGATCGCACAGGACCAGGTGGAATACCTAATGTCCAGGGGACTGAGCGAGGAGGAGGCCGTTGGCATGATAGTGCGCGGCTTCCTGGACGTGGGCATCCGTGGCATTCCTGACCATCTCAAAGCGGAGATAGATAAGGCCTTACGGGAAACGGACGTCCGGGGGTCCTGAGCCTCGGCGATCATTTTTTTATTTTGATCCCTCAAACCATCTGGCAAAAGATTTAACATACTTAAGTGTCATTCGGGCCTGGGGGAGTTTATTATTCTTAAAGGTCAGATGGAGATAGAAGGGGCGGTGCATGATGCTATTGCAAAAATGCGAAGCATCGATAGTGAGGAGATCGCTGTTTTCCTGATCGATCCAGTGGTGCTCTATATTTTGGCGGCCACGTCGAAACGCTGCCTCACCGTATCTGAGATGTCACCGGTGGTCAATCTGCCGGTGGCGACCTGCTACAAACTTGTCTATCAGATGGAGAGCATGGGGCTCATCGCTTGCTGCGGAGCCTCCCGCACCTCTGGCAGGGGAAAGGCCTCGATCTACACCTCCGTATTGAAGGAGATGAGCCTGGACATGAAGAACAGCATGATCAACGTCGTGGTCACCTGGAAGAACGGCCAGACCGCTGAATATCACCGGGACCTGATAGTGCAGACGATCTGTCAACACCCGGTCGATCGCCCCATGAAGGCTGAGATGGACCGGGAAGCGGTCCCTGTTTCAGCGTCCAACTAGTAAGGTTGATTACCCGCATGGACGTTATGGGTAGCCATGCGAGTGGTGAAAAGGTCCGGGGAGATCGAAGATTACGATCCTCGTAAGGCCATCAACGCCATATTGAGAGTGGGGATCTCCCGGGATGACGCGGAAAGCATCCTAGAGTCCCTAAAACCATACCTGTACGACGGCATGACCACCGAGGAGCTCTACCGGCGCATAAGAGCACTTCTCCCCTCCTGCCAAGCGATGAAGTACTCGCTAAAGAAGGCCATAATGCTCATGGGACCGGACGGTCACGCCTTCGAAACGCTCATGGGCCGGGTGTTCCGCGAACTTGGCTATCAGGTCGAACTGCGACAGATCCTTAAAGGCCGCTGCGTCACTCACGAGGTGGACGTGGTCATCCTCAAGGATGGTATCAAGGGCACCGTGGAGTGCAAGTTCCACAACTCTCTGGGGATCAAGTCCAGCATACAGGAGGCCCTGTACACCTGGGGACGTTTCCAGGACCTCAAGGACATCAATGGGGTCACCGTCCCCTGGCTGGTGACCAACACCAAGTTCTCCTCCGACGTGGTCCGCTACGCCAAGTGCGTAGGCATGAACCTCATCGGTTGGAACTATCCCGATGACAATGGACTGGAGAAGCTGGTGCAGAAGGTCGAGATCTATCCGATAACCATCCTGGACATCAAGAGAATGGAGCAGCGGGCATTGCTCGATCACCATTTTGTCATATGCCAAGATATCCTGGAGAGGAGGTCTGAGCTGTTATCGATCCTATCCCGGGAGGCGGGGGAGCGCATCATCAGGAAGGCGGAAGATTTCCGGGAGTGCGCGAAAAGATGAGATTCAGCGTCGTATTGGGCACCCGCCCGGAGATGATCAAGATGTCCCCCATCGTGCGGGAGCTGCAAAGGAATGGGGATGATTTCGATCTGGTGCACACCGGGCAGCACTACTCCTTTGAGATGGACAAGGTGTTCTTCCGCGACCTGGGGCTGCCCGATCCGACCATAAATCTAGAGGTCGGCTCCGGGACGCACGGCGCGCAGACCGGCAAGATGCTCATCGGACTGGAACGGTTCTTCCAGCAGACGGAACCGGACGTGGTCCTGGTGCAGGGAGATACCAACACGGTCCTGGCGGGCGCCTTGGCGGCGGTCAAGTTGAACATCGCCGTCGGTCACGTTGAGGCGGGATTGCGCTCCTTCGATCGCACCATGCCGGAGGAAGTGAACCGGGTCATGGCCGATCATATCTCCGATATGCTCTTTGCACCAACGGCGGTATCCGCGGACAACCTCAGGGCGGAAGGGATAGCTGATGATAGGATACACATCACCGGCAACACCATCGTGGACGCCGTTCGGGAGAACCTTCATCTCGCGGTGGAGAAGGGCGATGCCCTGTTGAGCCTGGGGTTGGTGAAAGGAAAGTACATCCTGACCACCCTGCATCGCCAGGAGAACGTGGATTCCCCGGCCCGCATGAAGAACGTGCTGCTGGGACTGGAACAGGTGAGCATGAATACCGGACTGAAGATCGTCTGGCCCATGCACCCCAGGGCACGCAAGAACCTGGAGCGTTTCCAATTGAGCGTCCCGCCAGGCGTAAAGGTCGTCCAACCTCTGGGCTTTCCAGAGTTCTTGCAGTTAGAGGGCAACGCCGCCCTGGCCCTCACCGACTCCGGCGGAGTTCAGGAGGAATGCTGCATCCTCGACATACCTTGCGTCACCCTGCGCGACAATACGGAAAGGCCGGAGACGGTGCAGGTCGGCGCCAACAAGATCGTGGGAACGGACCCGGTGAGAATAGCTGACGGTGTCCGGGAAATGCTTGGCCGTGACGGTTGGGTCTGCCCCCTGGGAGAGAGTGGTGCTGGCGCCCGCATCGTGGAGATATGCCGGAAGTTCCGAAAGACCTGGGCGTAACCTTTTCTATCCCCGGTGCTTTTGGCTGGATACAGGGTTGAAAAATGATCGAGGCGGTACTGGAAGTGAACATCCCCGACGGGTGGGTGCACGACATTTCTGTCAATTTCGATGTCCCAGTCCGCATTTTGGATTGTATCCCTTTCGGAGACAAGGGGGCCCGTTCCTTCGTCGAACTGGAATGTGACGACCCCGAGATGCAGCAGATCATCTCCCGCGCCATCGAGAAACATCCAGACGTGTGCAAGTGGGAATCATCTGTCACCGATGAAGGTCGCATGCGGGGCATCGCCCTCTTGACCAAGTGCCGCGCCTGCAAGGCCATCATGCGTTCGGATTGTTATCTTCGCAGTGCCAAGACCAAAGGCGGTGGCCTAGTGGAATGGAGGGTCATCGCCGCCAGGGAAAGCGCCCTGGCTCAGATGATCGCGGAACTGAAGCAGGCAGGATGCTCCATCAAGCTTCTGTCAAAAAAGAACTTGGACGATACCAACTTCGTCACCAAACGTCAGGAGATGGCCATCCTTGACGCGTTGGAGAAAGGATATTATGATTATCCCCGCAGAGTAGGGCTCCAGGACCTGGCAAAGAGCTTTGGGGTCACAGCCTCCACCATGGGCGAGATACTGCAAAGAGGGGAAAAGAACATCATCCGGGAGTTCTTCCGGACCAAGATGTGAGGTTGAAAATATGGAAGATTCTGATAAGATCGAAGTCAAGACCATGGATGATAAGGATTACCGTTTGAAGAAGTCCCTGGCCCGAATAAAGCACAAGATCATCGTCATGTCAGGCAAGGGGGGAGTGGGGAAGAGCACCGTCTCGGTGAACCTCGCCATCTCTCTGGCCATAAGAGGTTACGAGGTCGGTATATTGGATGCCGACATTCACGGTCCGAACATCCCCAAGATGCTGAACATCGAGAACGAGTCGGTCATGTCCGATGAGGAAGGGCTGATCCCCGTACTTGTGCCGCCACGCATAAAGGTCATGTCCATGGCCTTCCTGCTTCAGGACCCGGACACCCCAGTGGTGTGGCGTGGACCGATCAAGATGGGCGCCCTGCGCCAGTTCGTTGCCGAGGTGCGATGGGGTGATCTGGACTTCCTGATCGTGGACCTGCCTCCGGGAACGGGCGACGAGCCATTGACCATCGCGCAGCTCATCGATGATGCCGACGGCGCCATCATAGTCACTACACCGCAGGACGTAGCGCTGCTTGATTCGCGCAAGAGCGTCACCTTCGCCCAGGCACTGAAATTACCGGTGCTGGGGATCGTGGAGAACATGAGCGGACTGATCTGTCCCCACTGTCACAACACCATCGACCTGTTCAAGAAGGGCGGCGGGGAAAGGGCCGCCGAGCAGATGGGCGTCCCCTTCCTGGGAAGGGTGCCTCTGGACCCGGAAGTGGTTCTGGGCGGGGACGATGGCATGCCTATCGTGGTCAAGGATAAGGATAACCCTGCCTCCATAGCGTTCGGAGAGATGGTGGACCGCATATTGACCAAGGTCAACAAGGGAGAATGAGATGGTCCGCCTCTGCGTCACCGCCGAGGGGCCTACCCTCGATGATCTGGTAGAGGAGGACTTCGGCCACGCCAAGTACCTGTTGATCGTGGACCCGGACACCTGGGCGGTCGAGGTGAACGACAATCCCAAGAAGTACACCGACGTCGGGCATGGCATCATGACCGCGGAGAACGTGGGCAAGCTGAAGCCCGACGCGGTCCTCACCGGTTTCGCTGGGGACCATGGCCGACGCAAGATGGAGGCCCTGGGGATCAAGCTGATCATGGATGAAGAGGGGACGGTACGCGACGCCGTGAACGGTTATATCCGCCGGCACATGCAGAAGTGACCGAAACCCCTTTGTTCCTTTGATCTCCATCGGAATTCATGGTGATGAACGGAATCGCCTCAAAACGGTGATCGCCGATTTTTTTCATCTAATTAATTCGTAATTATACGAAGTAATTACCTTCCTCGTTCCATCTGGTAATCGATGAATGACGAGTTAATAAAGAGCAAACGAATCGACAATACAGGAAGTGTGTCTTCCCTGAATAACGATTGTTGATGATTATCGTAATAATTCTGCAATTTCAGTAGATAATCTGCTTAGGATATGAGAATATCGTAGTTATTTCAAATAGATTTAAGTATTAATCTCGAAGTAACTTCCTTTATGGATGTCAGATCCCATCCATGCGAAAGCAATAAGCGGCACTGCTCCGCCGGTGCCGGCCCTGATCGGCTAGAGAAAGGGGTTGCCTGGGTGGACCTTCTGGACGACCGTGACGCATGGTGCGCGCTACGGAACGACGGAAGGATTTGTGAACGCGTGGTCCGGAAGCGGATCAAAAACATGAGGGGGGGAGTCGAATAAGCTCCCCGGTCACAATTAACGGACGATCCCTCACGATATGGGCAAATTTAGATCTCGAGAGGGCAACCTCTTGGATGGACCCAGGAGGTGCCGAGTGATGCTGGATAAGATCCTGAACCGCAATAACGGACGAACCAACGGTCAAGAGAACATAATTCTGCTAGCCACCGACGGCTCTAAACCGGCCCTCACCGCCACCAAGAAGGCGGTGGAGCTGGCGAAAGCTACTCGAGCCACTCTTCACGTGGTGTGCGTTAATGAAGATTCGATGAGCTCACCACTGGAAAGAATGGGCGATGATGTGGCTGAGGAGAAGTTGATCGGCATACACTCCAAGGGAGGAGAGGTGGCCATGGAATGGGCTGCCTTGAATTCCGTACCGGCGGTCATAAAGACATACGCGGGAGGACCGGTAGTAGGTGCTATCCTAGACTACGCCAAGCAGATCAAACCATCGTTCATTGTGCTAGGTTCGTCCGGCCGCAGTGGTTGGGAGAGGATCACCCTTGGATCGGTCGCCGAGGGCGTGATGAAGCACTCCCCATACCCGGTGATCATGACCAAAGGGTACAATGACGCGTATATAACCGACATCCTGCAGATCGCACTGGCTAAGCTCATTCCAGAGGAACGGGAGGAAGCCCCGCTGGAGATGGTGGACATAGCGGACCTGCACATAGGACGTAAGCTGGGACTGGCGGTAGGTACCCTGATGGCCTTCCTCGTTCCCTACTTCGGCCTGGGGTTCCTGAACTCCATTGCCCCGGACATCGCTACGGCCAAGGTCTTCGGCGATGCCAATGTGACCGTGGTGTGGGTACTGCTGCTCTTCCCCATCGGATGGATAACCGCCATCATGTTCCACCGCATGGCCAGCAGAATGGAGGGATTTGAATGAGCAGCATAATCGCCATGGTGTTCGTGGTCGGCCTCATAGCGATCTCTCTGGGAGTGGCCGTATACACTAGGCGTTCGGCCAGAACATCCTCGGAGTTCTATGTGGCCGGTCAGAACATCAGCTGGCTTCAGAACGCGCTGGCGCTCACGGGAGACTATCTGAGCGCCGCATCATTCCTGGGTGTGGCCGGCGCCATCGCGGTCTTCGGTATCGACAAGACCTGGGACGGTCTGGGATATTTCGGCGGGTACATAGTGCTGCTCGCTCTGCTGGCAGTGCCCCTGCGGAAGGTGGGTAAGTTCACCACATCCGAGATACTTACCACCCGATTCACGGGCAGCAAGTCCCTGCGTTTCGGAGGTATGCTAGGTGCCGTGGTCATATCCACCTTCTATGTGGTGCCGCAGATCGTGGGCGCGGGAGCCCTGCTGCAGCTGCTGATGGGGTGGAACTACACCTTCTCCGTACTGGTCATAGGAGTGCTGGTGATAGCTTATGTTACCACCGGAGGCATGCGTGCTACCACCTACAACCAGATCATCCAAGGGCTGATACTGTGGGCAGCGATGTTCATCATTCTCATCCTGATGCTGGGAATGACGTTCCACTTCGACCCCGGGGAGGTGTTCACTCAGGCGGACAAAATGATCCCCCCCAAGCTGGCCTCCGGGCTGCTGGCTAACGACCCCACCGTGCCTGACTTCAGTACGTTGACCGCTGAGGAGGCCATAAACTTCGTCAGTGGCAAGTTAACTGGACAGAACACCGCGCTGACTCCTGGTACTTTCGCCCCCAATTGGATGAATACCATAGCCTTAGCGGCCGGACTGGTGTTCGGTACGGCAGGTCTGCCCCATGTACTGACCAGGTACTACACCGTAAGGAAGCCGAAGGACGCCCGCACCAGCACCATCGGGGTGCTGCTGATGATCGGTACCTTCTACATCATGACGGTGTTCGTAGGGTTCGGGGCCATGTATGTACTGTACCCGGACCTCATGGGCTTCTTCATGAACGGACAATCGTCCATAGCCGTGAACATGGCGGTACCGCTGCTTGGTGAACAAACAGGTGGCCAGGTCTTGCTGGGTGTGGCCATAGGCGGAGCCTTCTGTGCCATCCTGAGCACCGTGGCCGGACTGCTGATCACCATAGGGACGACCGTGAGCCACGACTTCTATAAAGAGGTCATCAACAGGAACGCCTCCGATCGCCGCGAAGTGATGGTAGCCAAGCTGTCCATCGTGCTCATGGGTGTAATGGGAGTGGGGATCGGACTGGGAATGGCCAACCAGAACGTGTCCTACCTCGTGACCCTGGCCTTCGGTATGGCGGCCAGTATCTTCTTCCCGGTGCTCTTCATGAGCATCTGGTGGAGGAGGTACACTCGGCAGGGGGCCCTAGCGACCATGATCGCCGGGCTGGTGGTGTCGGTGGTGTTCGTCATCGCCACGCTGACCGGAACGACGAACGTCCTGGGACTGCCGGTGCTTATCAACCCGGCGCTCTACAGCCTGCCGGCGGCCATCATCGCCGGTGTGATCGTGAGCTACCTCACCGATGACGTGGGGGACGTGGACAACTTCATGCGGAAGGCCCACGGGAAGACCGAGTAAACCCTTTTCCAAAATCTTTCTTTTTTTTACCACGATTTTTTACCACGACGATCGCTCTTTAGTTCATGGGCGTTAAGGTGGAGCTTAATAAAGAGTTCAAGGTCGACCCTGTTCTGAAATCATATTTCCTGGCTTTCGTGCTCATGCTTCTGGCGCTGTTCATTTTGCCTTGGTGGTTACCGTTGATGACCCTGACCACCTGGGCGGAGGGCGGACAGGGCGCGACCCTTTCGACACTGGTCATCCTGGTGATATTTCTGGTCCCGGCGATCGTCTGGACCCCCCTATACCATAGAAGCTTGGTCTACGGTCTGACCGATGATGAGGTGATCTGGTCAAGGGGAGTGCTGTTTCGGAAGACCAGCATCGTGCCCTATACCAAGATAACCAACGTGGACATTCATCAGGGTCCGTTGATGCGCCGTTTCGGCATATACGGTCTGAACGTGCAGACCGCCGGTTATTCCGTACAGCAGGCCGGAAGGTCCGAAATATCCATAATTGGGGTGAAGGACCATGATCGACTGAGGAACTTGATCATGGAGAACGTTAGGAGGTCAAAGAGAGGAACGCCTCACGCCCGACCCCTGGGAACAGAGGAGCTGATGCTGGAAGAATTGAAAAAGATAAGGGGGTTGTTGGAGCGAATGGACTAGAGATCCAGCCCCTCGTCCCACTTCTTGGGCGGCTTGATGTCCAGCCAGGGCATCTCCAGACGCTTCGGTGCGATCGGGGCGCTCATGTCCACCGGGTTCGGTCCCAGTTCCTTCACCTTCCCCACGTAGCTGTTGACCGCCTCGACATATCCTTCCACCTCCTCCGAATCGACGTAGTCGATGTGGAAGCGGTCGGGATGGAAGCCCATCTGGTCAAGGTAGGTGTGCAGCAGGGTCATCCTCTTTCTGGTCCTCAGATTGCCTATCTCGTAATGGCAACGACCGGGGTGACCGGCCAGTACCAGTACGCCGTCGGCTCCTTTGGATAGCGCCTTCAATACCCACTCTGGATCGACACGGGCGGAGCACATCGTACGGATGACCACGAAATGAGGGTCCATGGCCATGCGCTTCATTCCGGCGGTGTCCGCAGCCGTGTAGGAGCACCAATGGCAGGAGAAGACCACTATCTTCGGGAATTCCATCTTGGTGTTCTTCAGGAACGTCTCGATCTGGGATACGATCTGTATGTTGGAGAAGCATGTCTGGTCCATGGCGGCCGTTGGACAGGCGGCTACGCAGGCACCGCAGCCTTCACAGGCGTTGATGTTGACATTGGCCTTGAGGGAGTTGCCGAAGTCCTTGTCCGGAACGACCTTGATGGCGTTGAAGTTGCACACAGACTCGCATATCCTGCAGCCAGTGCAGCGGAACTTGTTGACCTGGGAGACGTTGGACTTATCCACATTGGACTGCATCAGCAGGCGATCGTGGGACATGCGCAGCATGTCTTCGGCCTTGACCGTGGCGGCGGTACGATCGTTGAAATGGACCCAGGCGCACTGCTCGCGTATGTTGCACATCTCCATCATGCAACCTTTGCCATCGGCGGACTCTATCACCTGCTGGAACTCCTTTAGGTAGAGCTTAGGGGAGCATGCAGCTATCAATACCCGGTCCAGTTTGTGCTGTTTGACCTCCTCGGCGATCGACCTTCTGGTCTCGGGAGCGCAGGCGAAGTCGACCGTGGCCGTATGGACCACATTCTCCAACTGGGATGCCGTTTCGTGGAGCATCTTGGTGTCCAGGCTATTGTCGATGTTCCCGCCGCAACGGCATATGTACACACCCATTCTCTGTGAACCCTTGACCATTTTTTAATCCTCCGAAACATGTTTGATAGATGTACAAAAGTTAAGGTCCATTATTATTAAGATTTCCCTGAAAGTACCAGAAAGAAGAAGGTTTCGGGGCCGTGCCCGATTCAATATTGTTCGGAGCGGCGTTGGAAGAAGGAGCGGGGGTGTTCACAGGAAGGGCACTTCTCCGGAGGTTCCGTTCCGATATGCTCGTAACCGCACTCCCGGCATATCCAACTGACCTTGGCCTCTTTCTTGAACACGGTTCCGGCCTCTACCTGTGCCAATAGTGCCTGGTATCGCTCCTCGTGATGCTTCTCGGCGTGACCGATGGCCCGGAGGCGGGCGGCAACGTCCTTGTAGCCCTCTTCATCAGCGACATCGGCGAACTCCGGGTACATGGAAGACGTTTCGTAATGCTCACCGGCTATGGCGGCCTTAAGGTTCACAGCAGTGCTGCCGTGCTCGGCCGGGAACTCCGCCCCCACGTGCAGGGCGGGGAAGTCCAAACATTCCTTGGCCCTAATGGACTGGACCATCTTCCAAAGGCTGCTGGCATGGGACCGCTCCTGCTCGGCGGTCTCCAGGAAGGTCCCGGATATCTGCTCGTAGCCCTCGGCCCTGGCGGCCTTGGCGTAGATGGTATAACGGTTGCGTGCTTGACTCTCGCCAATGAAGGCCTTGGCCAGATTCTCAATTGTCTTCTTCATGAGGATCGCTCTGAATTGTATTGGATAACCGGGGATATTAGAATTACGGCCCGACCCGATCCGCTTAAAATAGCCTAGTAGGTCGACCGTGGACAGGAAACGTTCAATTGCATGAAGATATATGATAGAGGGAAAATCGGTCTGCGTATCAGATACAAGACCGTTCGTTAAGGTGTTCAGATGTCCGCAAATGAGAATTTCGACGAATTAGATGTGCCGGAGCAGGCGCTCTATATCATCGACAACTATGCCGACATCTTCCTGGACAATCTCGGGCTGGGATTGAACAGGCGGCGCATTCTAGGCATCATGTACGAGTCGCGCAAGCGCCTGATGCGGGAACGGCGCTTCGCCGAGCTGGTGAAGGTGCTGAGCTTCCTTCAAGACACCTTCAAGCAGGATCTCGAAGTGGAGATAGGGGTGTTCGAATTCCTGCGCAACATGGGACCAGTGGAGGTCGAGAGGACCGTGGCCCTCAAGGCGGAGCAGCACTTCCAATTGGGGAACTATAGAATGGCCCTTGTCTATTATCAGATGATGGAGGACGAGACCGGAGAGGGTCCGATGTCCGAAAGGGTCCAGGAATGTCTGGGACATATTGATAGTGGTTGAGTTTTCCGTCCGTGATGAATTAGGATCAGAGGTCCAGCCTGGAGTTCTCCCCGATGACGAAGCGCATCCCCTTCGGGAGACGCCCCTGGTTGGACAAGATGGTGCAGCCTCCGCCGATGAGACTTTCAACGACCTTTCGTCCACAGTCGATCAAACAGTCACCGATGATGATGGAAGACTCTATCTCCCCGCTAAGCAACCTGGTGCCGTCACCGATGGCCGTGTAGGGACCTACGTAGGTATTGGGACCGATCTCACAGTTCTTGCCGATGATGACCGGCCCTCGGACCACCGCTCCCTGACGGACGATGGACCCTTCCCCGATCGATACCCGACCGACTATGGTCACCCCTTCTTCTACGGTACCGGAGATCTCGCCCTCAAGGTCCTCCAGAACCAAATGGTTGGCCAGCAGTATGTCCTCCGGCATTCCGGTGTCCTTCCACCAACCGCGCACCACCCGGGCGCTGACCTTGTTGGTCTCCTTGCGCAGCTCATCTATGGCGTCGGTGATCTCCAGCTCGTTCCTCCAGGAAGGTTTTAGCTTCTTGATGATGGGAAATATGCTCGGCTTGAGCAGATAGATGCCGATCAGCGCCAGATTGCTCCTGGGCTCCTTGGGCTTCTCCACCAGAGATACGATCTCCCCTTTCTCGTCAAGCTCGGCGATCCCGAACTTTTGCGGTGTGTCCACGGGACACAAGGCCACCATACCTTCCCAATCACCTTTCTTGAAATCATCCACCATGTAATTTATGCCACCCTTGAGGATGTTGTCTCCCAGATAGACCACGAACGGTTCTCCGTTCATGAACTCCTCGGCGCAGCCTACCGCGTGGGCGATGCCTCGCGGTTCACCTTGGACTATGTAGGTGATCTTGACACCGAAGGACGAACCGTCCCCCAACATCTCCCTCACCTTCTCAGGCATATTATTGCCTAGGATGATGCCTATATCGATGACCCCGGAGTCCCGCAGGTCCTCCAGGCAGTAGAGTATGTTCGGTTTGTTGGCAATGGGGATCAATTGCTTGGGGCCGGTATGGGTCAACGGTCTCAACCTTGTTCCGCTGCCCCCGGCCAGTATCAGTCCTTTCATGGTCTATCGCTCCTCATCATCGTCAATCCCTGGGACATGTTGACCATGGACCGGTCCAGCTCGGCCTCGGCCTGGTCTACGGAAAGACAGGACCGAGGCGGTCTAGCGGCCATCAATGGCATCTCCTCAGTGAGGACCGGAGATATCAATCCCTGGTCCAGAGAAAAGGTCTCCGCCACCTTTACACCTATCTCATACCGGCTCAGGCAATCCGGGCCGCTGGTGTGGTACGTTCCATGGGCGCCTTTGACCGCCAGCTCCAGGATGACCTTCGCCGCATCGGGAGCGTATGTGGGGGAGACATACTGGTCGCTGTATAGCCGTACCCCTTGTCCCTTCTGGAGCGAGTCGATCACCCAGGTGACGAAGTTTTGCTTGCCCCCTTCACGGTTCCAGCCGTAGACCACGGAAACCCGGCATACGAGATTGGACCTCGAAGCGTCCAGTGTCACCCTCTCGCCCTCCAACTTGCTCTGGGCGTAGATGCCCAGGGGATCGGGATTTTCGAACTCGTAATAGTGACTTCCTTTCAAACCGTTAAAGACGTAATCGGTGGATATGTAGACCAGTTTGACGCCCGCCTTCTTGCACTCGGCGGCCACGTTGAACGCCCCTTCCATGTTGACCGCGTACGCCTTGGCCGGCTCTCTCTCGCACTGGTCAACGTTGGTCATTGCTGCGGACAGCACCAGCAGTTCCGGTCGAGAACCTTCGATGACCTCAGCGACCCGACCCCGGTCGGTGATATCCATATGCAGCATTTCATTGGTGTCCGTCGGGACGACGCTGTTGTACGTACCGGACATTTTAAGGCCCATCTCCTTCCCGGCCTTCATGAGGTACTGACCCAGCAATCCGGCTGCGCCAACGACCAACACCCTATTCATGATACCCATATCCCGATGGGTTAAATAAGATTTTACGATATTTTTTCGGGGATTCATTTAATAAGCTGGAGTAAAAATATACCTTGGATAATGATGAAAGGTTTGATAGAAGGGGTCAAGGTGCGCAAGCTGAACCCCGTCCCAGACGAACGGGGATGGCTCATGGAGATGTTCCGCAGCGACTGGGAAGAGTATGAATCGTTCGGACAGCTTTACGTCACAGCCTGCTATCCGGACGTGGTCAAAGGATGGCATTACCATAAACTGCAAGATGACCACTTCATTTGCCTGAAGGGCATGGCCAAGGTCGTTCTGTACGATCCCCGGGATGATTCCTCCACCAAAGGGAAGATCAACGAGTTCTTCATGGGAGAGCGCAATTTCATGCTGCTTAAGATACCCAAGCTGGTCTACCACGGCTTCAAGGGCATCGGCGGCACCGAGGCGCTCATAGTCAACATGCCTACGAAGCTGTACGATTACAAAGATCCGGACGAGTACCGTTTGCCGTACGACACCCCGGAGATACCTTATGATTGGGATGTGAAGATGGGGTGAATCCCCGTTCTCATCGTTCCCGTGGAGATGACCGTCGAGCAAGTCTATGTAAATGGCGGGTCGTTCGCCCCGATCGGTTCGAGCGGCGATATTGGTCCCTCGTCCCGTCATGGGGTTCGGCCGCAACGATCGAAGGAAAGATTATGACCATCATAGGCCATCAACCCCGGAGGGTAGAATGAAGATCGTATTCGTTAACGGCAGTCCCCGTTCCATGGGGAATACTGGCACAATGCTGAAGGCATTAGCGCAAAAAGCCAAGGCTAGAGGGGCCGATGTCACCTACTTCGAGATCGTGGATAAGAACGTCCAGGACTGTGATGGTTGTTATCTCTGCGATAGTGAGGACAAATGCAGCAAGGACGATGACATGAACGAGGCCTATACCCTATTACAGGAGGCGGACGTGTTCATCATCGGTTCACCCATCTATATGGGCGTGGAGACCGGCCTGACCAAATGCTTCGTCGACCGTCTCTATTACCTGATGGCGAAGAAGCGCATTCGACCTGGAAAAAGGGCCGTGGCGCTCTTCACCTGCGGTCTGATGGACGGACACATGATCTATGGCTATATGCACGGGAGGTTCAGCAAGCTCCTGAAGCAGGACCTGGGGTTCGATGAGGTCAAGACCGTCATCGTCCCGGGAATGAAGAACAGCGTGAACGTGGAGGACAGCTTCTACGCCCAGGAATCGCTCGTAGAACTGGAAGAGTTCATATTCCCCGCGGATTGAGATGACGGAAAGAGTGGTGGCATGTCAGTACTGCGGCTCACGCCGCGTCGTTCCAGAAGTGATCGTCGGCGGGCCCATGGCCGGCGTGGACAATAATAGCGGCCGCTCCATCTGCCTGGACTGCGGACGTTCCCTGGTCCCCTTGGACTTCAGTGGTGAGGAGGAGCGACAGGACTTCGTCGCCAAGACCGAGACGGAAGTGAGGGACTTTCTGCATATCCCCATCGTTCCAGTGGACACGTGGAGCCTTTTCAGCCTGCCCATCATAGACGTTCCACTGGTACAGGTGGCCAAGGTGGTGGAGCTTGAATGGCAGAACGGATGGAACATCCTTCCTGGAGGAGTTCCCTTCGAAGCCTACTGGAAGGCGGTCGGGTCTAAGCGCTACGGTGCAAAGGACGTTTTGATAATGGACCTGGCTGGGATGCAGCATTCCCGTCCTAACTTCGATGCTCTTAAAACTCTGATGAAAAGAAAGTACTCCATCTGGTTGGAGATGGGAGTGAGGGAGGTGCATGACATCTTCGATGCCTTCACCCTCGGATCGCAGAACGTTCTGATCGGCAGCATGACCTGCCGATCCCTGGGCCTATTGGAGGAGATCATCGAACTGTCGGATCAGAGCATTCCCCTCCTCTACTATGACGGTGAGGTGCGCTGGGGCTCTAAGCATTTCGGCCCAGCTTCACTGACTGAATCGCTGGATCTGCTATTTGACCTGGGCTTTGACCGATCGGCGGTGCTGGACCTCCGACAGCTGGGTTCTAAGAAAGGGTTCAACGAGGGCATGGCCGAGGAAGCGATATCCCGGAAGATCGAGGTCCTGATCGGCGGTGGAGTACGAGAATCGGACCTTGAGAGATTGAAGGAGATGGGAGCGATAGGCGGTCTTCTGGACCCGTTCACCCCGGTAGTGCGGGACCTCATGGCTTCCGATAGGCCCGATGAGAAAGAGAGCCCGGTGCCGGCAACGGTCAAGCGGGAAAGTCCCAAGGGCTACGCCCTAGACGCTTGAACAGGCTGAAAACAAAGATTATTATTTGGTTGGGCTTTCTTCGTTGTCATGGGCAAGAGAGTACTGGTGACCGGAGGCATGGGCTTCATCGGCAGCAATTTCGTGCGCCACATGCTGAAGGTACACTCCGACATGGAGATCGTCAATCTTGACAAGCTCACCTATGCCGGCAACCCGGCCAACCTCGAGGACGTGAAGGAGCGGATGACCTTCGTTCACGGGGACATATGCGACGCTGAACTGGTCGACGGCCTGATGGCGGACGTGGATCAGGTGGTGCATTTCGCCGCCGAGACGCACGTGGACCGCTCCATACAGGACGCGGGCTCCTTCGTCACCACCGACGTCTTCGGAACCTACACTCTGCTGGATGCGGCACTCCGACACGATGTGGATAAGTTCATTCACATCTCCACCGACGAGGTCTATGGCGAGGCGGTGGACCACCCGTCCCTGGAGACCGATGGATTATTTCCCAAGTCACCCTACGCCGCGAGCAAGGCCGGGGCCGATCGGCTGGCCTATTCGTACTACGCCACCTTCGGACTGCCGGTAATCATCACCCGCTGCTCCAACAACTACGGTCCGTACCAGTACCCGGAGAAGTTGATACCGCTTTTTGTCACCAACGCTCTTGAAGGGAAGAAATTACCCGTCTATGGCCATGGCCGCAACACCCGCGATTGGATACACGTGGAGGACCACTGCCGGGCGGTGGACACGCTGCTGTCGTCGAAAGGGCAAGAGGGCGAGATATTCAACGTAGGAACGCTGGAGGAGAAGAGCGTGCTGCAGATCGCCGCCGTCATACTGGACGAACTTGGTATGGACGAGGACGCCTTGACGTTCGTGGACGATCGCAAAGGCCATGTGGCCAGGCATGCCGTGGATGCGGGGAAACTGGAGAAGACCACTTCCTGGAGGCCCCGGCAGGAGTTCGATCCGGCCCTGCGTCAAACGATACGGTGGTACAAGGACCATCCTGAATGGTGGAAGCCCATAAAGAACGGTGATTTTCGGGAATATTATACCCGAACCTATGCGGCGAAAGGGCCCTCAACCTGAGAGCCCAATCGGCACATTGATATCCCCTGGAAGGGAATAGATGTGGCAGGTGAGCAATGGAACTTTGGGAATTGACAGCGGTCCTGCTTTCAGCCATCGTGCCTTCCCTGATCTACCTGGTCTGGATCAGGAACTCTGAGATCTATAACCGGGAACGTTGGGGACACGTGCTCTCGGTGTTCTTCTTCGGTGCCACGATATCCATCTTAGCGTCGGTACTGCTGGAGAGCTTGGCCATTGAGGTCATTCGCGCCCCGGGTTCGATATTCTCCGAGGGGTTCTGGAACTTCGGACCGTACGACCCCTCCTTGGAGATAGTGGTCCTGGCAGTGGTCGTCGCCCCATTTGTGGAAGAATGGGCCAAAGGATGGGGTGTGCTGGCAACACGGAATTGGATCCGGGAACCGGAGGACGGTCTGATATACGGCGCCGCGGCCGGACTGGGGTTCGCCGCGGTGGAGAACATCTTCTACAACAGCAGCTCCCTTATCTCGGGGATCGATGTCTTAGTGGCCAGCGCCACTTTGAGGGCCTTGACGTCCACGTTATTGCACGCCACCGCCTCTGGTGTGCTTGGTTTCGGCATAGCCCGAAAGCATCTGTTGGGCGCCCGGGGAATAAAGGCCAGCTGGATCCCTTACTTCCTGGCGGCGGTCCTGCTTCATGGCATCTTCAACGGTTTCGCCGTGGCCGAGGAGGTCTTTGATGACGTCCTGGTCCCGATAATCGGCCTCATAGCCGCATTCGTGCTGGTGATCGGCATGTTCGGCTGGCTCAGGAGAAGCATCCAGGTCATGGACCGGGAGAATTGAACGACCGGACCAGCTCCTGTCCCAGAGAGAAGGCCTGGGATAACGCTTCTGGTCGCTCAGTGACAGCCCCCCTGCGTTCCAGACCACCCACCGTGATCGAACCGGCTGGTCGGACACCGATACCGATGAGGAACGCCCTCAGCTCCGAGAGGGCGTTGTCGAACTTGGCCTGGGGCTGCGCCGCGGCCAGGATGATGCCGCCGACGCCCGGGCGCCTGTTCAACTTCAAAATATGACGGCGGGCCCATAGCGCCTGGCAACGATCGACCACGCATTTTGTCTGTGCGCTCATTCCAGAGAAGTATATGGGTGATGCAACGATGATCACATCGGCCTTTTCCAGCAGGTCGTAGAGCTTGCCCATCCCATCGTTGAGCACGCACTCCCCGTCCTTGAAGCAGTCCTCACAGGCATGGCAAGGCGCCACATCCATGAATGCCAGATCAAAACGTACTATTTGGGCGTCTTTTCCTGTTCCCTTCAGCGCCTCGTTCAAAAGTATTTCGGTATTGCCAGGATGGCGCGGGCTACCGTTAAGGCCCAGCACCAGCACCCTTATTCCTCCATCGATTCCCGTATGCGATCGCGCAGGGTTCGGAAGTACCCGAAACCCTTGACCACGTAATCGGATGCGCCGGCGCGCAACGCCTGGTAGCTTAGGTCGGGGTCCTCCAAAGCGGTTACGAAAAGTATGTACGCGTTGGGTTGGAACTCCCTGACGCGAGGGAGAAGGTCCATGCCATTGGTATCGGGAAGATAATAGTCCAGGAGGACCACGTCGTAGGGGCGGCTTTTGATGGCGGCGAGGCATTCGGCACCGTTATGAGCGACGAACAGGTCGAACTCTTCCGGGGGCATATGCTCCCGACAAAGGTCAACATGGTCGATGTTGTCCTCGACCATGAGCACCGAGAGTTTGATCTTTCCACCCATCTTATTACCCTCGCTTTATTATTATTCTACCATATAGTATTATTGAGCTTTTGGCAGCATTATCACGAAGACCGAGCCTTTGGTATGATCTCCCTGAATGCGGTCCTCCACCCATACCTTTCCTTGATAGCGATCGACCAGGGCCTTGACCACGGAGAGACCCAGCCCGTGGCTTTCCGCGGCCATGCTAGTGTCTAGGTTCTCGAACCTATGGAACAGTTGGATCTTTCGTTCATCCGTGATGCCCTTCCCCTGATCACGCACCTCCACCCTCCAGAAATGGTCCTCTCCGACCTTCTCCGGCCGTACGACCACTTCCACCTTCTTCTGGTCGCCGTACTTCGCCGAGTTGTTTATGATGTTATAGAACGCGTCCCTGACCAGCGAATCGGCCCGTACCATGGCGCTGCCCTCCGGGTACTTTATTTCCAGGGGGATGTCCGAGTAGAGGTACGAGGTCTTGATCTCCTTTACGATGTCGTGCAGCAGTGGCAGGATGTCCACAGGTATCAGCTCCACGGTATTGTCTGATTCCAGGATGTTCCATAGCTTGCGCACATCGGTAATGAGGTTGGAGATGTTCTGTGACTGGGCAAGGGCGCTCTTCACATAACGGCGCTGCCTCTCGTCTAGCTTCGGGTCCTTGATGAGCATCTCCAGGAAACCATGTATCGGCACGTTGTAGTTGGCGACATCGTGGGTCAGCAGGATGTTGTATATCTTCTGCGTAGACACCTTGGACTTGATGTCCTGGAAGCGACCGGAGTTCTTCAATGCCATGGCCGCATGCACTGAGAAGAGCTCCATGAGGCGATAATCGCCCTCGGTGAACGGTTTTCCAGGCACCTTCTCCAGGGTCATTACCCCCATCATATCGTCCCCGATCTTCAGCGGGACGCTGATCAGTGTGGAGGGCTCATCCGGAGTGCCATCTACCTGCTTGGCCCTCTCGTCCAGGTCGGCCCTCTCCACCAGAATGCCTTGGCCGGTACGGGCGACCTCTCCGGTGATCCCTTCCCCCACATCGATCGCCAGGGCATCAGAGTCCAATTCGTACTTGCTCAGGAAGGACAAGGGTATCAGACGGGTTCCGCCCCGATCGTAACCATAGATGATGCAGTTGTCCGACTGCACCAACTCCCTGGCCTTGGAAAGGATGATGTTCAGCACCTCTCGGTAATCCAGGGTGCTGGATACCAGCCTGGATATCTCGAACATTATCTGGAACTCCGTCACGAAACGCAGGTAATGCTGGTTCAGAACGGAGTAGAAATAGACCATCGCTATCTGGTTGGAGAACACCTGCAGGGTCAGCTTTCTCGTTTCCAGGTCCTCCATGGGACTGTTCTTACCGAACAGGCCGGCCCCTACAAAGTCACCACGGAACTTCAGTGGCAGACAAACCAATGATTGGAATCCCAGGGAGGTGATGTCACCGATCAGGTCCCCGTTCATGGCGGAAAAGATGCAGCTTTCCCCCTTGGACATCTTGACCCCCAATGTTGAACTCCCAACCTCCGTCTCGAAGAGCTGTCTTGCCTTTTTGAAGTCGATGCCGGAGCAGAACAGTTGCGGGCGCCCGTCCCAACCCAGGAGACGGAGCACTGCGAAGTCAAGACCTTCTCGGCAAAGCAGGTTGTCCAACTCGTTCTGCAGGGTCTCTTGGGGGTTGACATCGGCAATTAGGTCCGAGGACGTTTTTGCCAGGAACAACAGGGATTCGTTCTCAGAGGATCCCAGGCCACTGTGGATCAACGGAGGATCTGCCACGGCCAGCACCATGTCCGTTTCCTCGGACCGGAAGGGATGAAGGGACCATGTCAGCTTCGCTGGTCGGCCGTGCATCTTCATCGGAAGCGTAATGAACGAGGGCAGTTCCGGCTGGACCAGGGTCTTCGCCCATTTCCGGCGATCATCTTCCTCACCATGAAGTATGAAAGCCAGATCCTGGTTCATGAGGGTATCGCGATCGATCTCCAGCAATCTTTGGAGCGGGGAGTTGCTACCGCGAATATCTCCGTCGCGGGAATATACCAGCACTAACAGGTCGTGGTCCTGCAATACCTCCAGGACCATTTCCAAGGTGATCTCCCGTCGGTCATCGCCCACGATGAAACCGATCAGGCTAACGCCCACTACCTCTTCTCTCTCCTTCACCGGCGTCATGGAGATGGAGAACTGAGCTTGGCCAAGTTCCATTATCAGCCTTTCCCGGGAGCTCCTGCCCTCGAGACATTCCTGGATCGCCTGATCCACATCCTTGGAGGAATCGTTCTGAAGCAGGGAGGCAAAGGATATACCCAGGAGACGTGATTCGTCAGTTCCTAGCAGAGCTTCGATGGTCCGGTTGTAATATTTCAAGTGACCCACGCGGTCCAAGGTGCAGATAATCGTGCGTCCGACCATGTCCCCCAGACCATCTTTACTTTCGATCGCGCTCATATGAACTAAGGCACCTCTTCTTCCAACCCTGGTACGCAATAGTATGTTGATAAAAGAATCCTTGCCCATAAATGTCAGCAATTGAGGATGATACCATCGGATCGGTGTGTTATTGGTAGTATGTACGATACGAATATATTTATTAAAAAAATAGTCATTTTAATACCGCATGATCAATGATACTTTAAAATGTCCAGCAAAGATGATATTCAATTTATTGAAATGAATACTAATGAACCTAAATAATGCCTAAACGAATCATTACGATTAAATATTAAAAAATAATTTCTACCCCTAGAGAGCGCTCGGACAAGGACCCCCGCTATTCTCCTCCTATAGAATAGTAATATTCCACCTTGCATCCTTGGCGAGCCTCTTTTTCTCTTATTCGCTCCTTTTATCTACATTCCTTCCGTTCTCCGATCATGTACTCCCCCATGCGCCTGGGAGCCATGGCCACCCTGCGCGATCACCGGGTCATTTCAGCATTACAGTTGGATTTTTTGGAGCTGCTAGTGCTCCCTAATGACGACCTTGCCGAAGTGGCCAGGTTCTGCGATGATTTCGATGGCGAGCTGATACTGCACGCCCCGGAAGAGCTGCCTGACGGCCGTTTGATCGACCTCAGCTCTGCCGATCATAGGTATCGGGAGGAGAGCGTGCGGCGCATCCGGGAAATTGCCCGGGCCGGCAGGGACACCGCTCGGCCAGTGGTAGTGCATCCTGGAGGGGTGAGCGAATCCCCCGTAGGTGACACCATTGCCATCACTTCCAATCTGAGATCGTCCCTGGACCTTCTGGACGATTACCTGTGGTTGGAGAACATGCCTTTGCATTACCATCACCGAGGACGGAAGATGCACTCCAACCTGATGCACGTCCCATCGGAGATGAGGGAGGTAGAAGACCTGGTGGCCGGTTTCACCATTGATGTCTCCCATGCCTATCTGGGGGTAGTGGAGAACGGGAACGAGAACGTCCTCGCGATGTTCCGGGAGCTGGGAGAGGCGGTCAAGCACGTACATCTGTCCGACGCCAAACGGCCGGATATCGAAGGTATCATGATCGGCGAGGGCGAGATGGACATGGGGTTCATGTCCTACCTGCGGGGATTGCCGGTACTGCTCGAAATTTGGGATGGTCACCTTAACGGGGGGGCGGGATTCCGTGAGGCTTTGCGGCGGTTACGCGGAAAATAACCCCCACCCAGCATGATACAACAACCGCAATAAACCGATAACTTGAAAAAGAAAGACCGAGATAGTAGGGAATACCAGGGTGCTTGGATTGGAGGATGGAGATTTTACCAAGGCTCGCTCGATGCTTTTCCCAAGGCAGGTCCTAGCGGGTCACGATGTCATAGGCACAGTTCCAGATTCTTGCCGGAACTTCGGATTGAGCGGCACCGCCCTCATCGTCACCGGTGAAAAGACCATGAAGGTGGCCGGGAGCACCATCGAAGAGGGACTGAAGAGCGCCGGTTACGAGGTACAGACCATCAAGGTCGGGGAGGCCACCGAAGAGAACCTGCAGAAGGTGGAGATCGCCGCCAGGGAATGCAGGATCGACTTTCTACTAGGGGTCGGAGGCGGCTCGAAGATCGATCTGGCCAAGATGGCCGCCATGAACATGTCCAAGGAGTTCCTTTCCATACCCACATCGGCGTCGCACGACGGCATCGCCTCCGGACGCGCCAGCATTAAAAGCGGAAGCGGTCCCATCTCGCACGAGGCAAAGGTTCCTTTGGCCGTCATCGCCGACACTGGGATCATCGCTAAATCACCATACCGATTATTGGCCGCAGGGTGCGCCGACGTCATCAGCAACGCCACCGCCCTGATGGACTGGGAGTTCGCCCGCAGGCTGCGCAACGAGGAGTTCTCTCGTTCGGCATACGCATTGGCCGACTACACCGCGCAGACCATAATTGAGAACGCCGATCTCATAAGACCGAACTTGGAGGAGAGCGTCTGGATCTCCATACGCCCCATCATCATCTCCGGGATAAGCATGAGCGTGGCCGGTTCGTCCCGGCCAACGAGCGGGAGCGAACATATGTTCTCGCATGCTCTGGACATGATAGCTCCGGGCAAAGCGCTGCATGGAGAGCAGTGCGGGGTCGGCAGCATAATGATGATGTACCTTCACGGAGGCGACTGGATGCGCATACGTGAGGCTTTGATGAAGATAGGTGCCCCCACTTCGGCCAAGGAGCTGGGGATCACCAGGGAGCAGGTGATCGAGGCATTGGTGACCGCACACCTGATCCGCAAGGACCGCTTCACCATATTGGGTCTGGGATTGACCCCCGAAGCGGCCGAGCGCATAGCCACTATCACCAGAGTCATCTGAAGGAGGCTCGTCGGACATGATCACTGTAATAGGGGAGAGACAGGCCAGGGTAGGTGGGCAGTTCGTCTACCTGGGGCCGTTGACGGAGTGCAAGGAGTGCAAGCTCAAGGGGGTATGCTTCAACCTGGATACCGGATGCTTGTACCGCATCGTGGAGGTGCGGGACGTCAAGCACGATTGCAAGGTGCATGAGGATGGTGTCCGCGTCGTCAGGGTGGAGAAGGAGAAGATGGAAGGCGCGGTGAGCAAGAAGGGCGCGTTGGAGGGGACGACCATCACCTATGAGGTGATCAAGTGCGATCACCTCGGCTGCGAACATTACCGCCTCTGCCATCCGCTAGGCATCGACAAGGGTCGCAAGGCTCGTATCGCCAGGATACTGGGCGACCTCGACTGCGCCGAAGGCAAGAAATTGGTCATGGTGGCCTTTGAATAAGGCTTTGTAATGACGCTCCGTAAATTTCTTACCAATATCTTTCACCCCCAGTTCTGGCTCCGGTCGCGGAGCTCGGAATGCATATCTGAAGAGCGTTTGATGCAATTGAAGGAACTTCAGGATATCATCTCCTATCATTTCAATGACCTTTCATTGCTCCAGGAGTCCCTGACCCATCGCTCGATGAAGATCGAGAGAGGGGCGTCCGTCCGCACGAATTGCAGATTGGAGGTCCTGGGGGATTCCATACTGGGCTTCGTGGTCATGGACGATCTGTTCCAACGATTCCCAGAAGCGGACAAGAAAGAACTTTCGACCAGAAGGGCGGAGATGGTGTCGAACGATAGGTTGAACGAGATCGGTTCCGAAATAGGACTGAGGGGGTTCGTGGAGATCGGTAGTTCCATTCAAAAAAATACCGAGGGGGCGGCTAAATACATCGTAGCCGATGCCATGGAATCGTTGATAGCAGCCATCCACCTGGATGGCGGCCACGAGGCCGCCCGTTCTTTTATTAAAAGGGAAATTATCGATAGGGAAAGAGTTTAGAACTTCTCCCCGGTCATCCTCTCGTACATGTCGATGTAGAGCCTGCTGACCTTCTCCACCACGTCCTTCGGTAAGGCCGGTATGTCCGGCTCAGGGCGGTGCTCCTTCCTCGCTTTGTACAGCTCCTCATGATACCCGGTATCGCGGTAGTGCTGCCTGACCATCTCCTTGCTCAGCTCCACACAGTTACCCTTCCCATACTCGGCGGCGTCCCACCAGCGGTCCTCGTCCAACGTGCCGAAGGTGTCCACGATCATCAGTCGGCGTTCTTCATCGTAGGCGAACTCCTTCTTGCCGTCCACGTGGATGAGCCCGGCCTTTTCGGCGCGCTCAGCGATGAGCCCGTCGATCTTGGATATGGTCTCGAAGACCTGATCGTACTCCTTCTCGCTCAGACCGGAGATGCGCTTCGCCTCCGCGTCGTCCAGATTCCGGTCGGTCTCCTCCAACTTCGTCGTCGCCTCGAAGAACATCTTCGGCAGCTTCTCACCGTACTTCAACTGGTGCCCCTTGGGGAATCCCAGCTGTTCCACGGTGATCTTGCCTTCCTTCACCCGGTCGTTCAGGGAGCCAGCGTTGTAATGGCGGCAGATGAACTCCAGAGGGATGAGGTAGTTGGTGGTCTTGCTGTTCAGTTTAGAATAATCGGGAATGACGTTGACGCGCTTCACCAGCATGCGGTCATTTCCGGTGAGCTTGACGAAATCCGAACGGATGCCGTGCTCAGCCAGTAGCTTGAACCAGTATGCGGAGGTTCTGCATAGCACCTCACCCTTGTAGGGGATCTCGGTCGGAATGATCTTGTCAAACACCGAGATGTTGTTGGTGAACTGGAACTCCAGAGTGCTCTCGTCGACCTCGAAGACCTTCTTGACCTTGCCCACGCGGAAGAGCTTCATCATACACGGAACACAGTAATAAGGATAAATCTTACCTAGAACTCCGAACCGGCATGCACTTCCAAACCCTTGCTGGTAATGGAGTAGGGAGTGATCTTCCTGGAATGGTCCGTCCGTCGCATCTTGATTATGCGCAAGGACAGCATCAGTTCGTTGCGGTCAGTGAGCTCGATGTACCGCAGGGATATCACCCCGTCGGCCACGTATTCGATGAGCCCGTCCCTTGAAGCGAAGGGGTTATCGTCCTTGACCTCCGCGGTGAGGATGAGCGTGGCACCGGTCTTCTTGATCATCTGTGCCAGGTTGAAGAGGTTCGTCCGCCGGTCGTGATCGTTGTCGAATAGCATGTTGAGCAAGGAAACGGAATCGACGACGATGCGGGAGGCCCCGAACTTTTTGATGAAATCGGGCAGCTCGCTCTTGATCCTCTGAATCGTCACCTTGGCATCCGTAGGCTCCAGCTTCACGATCTCCAGCTGTTTGGCGTCCATCTTTTCGCGCATGCCCCAACCGTGCGCCTCTGCGTCGGCCAGTATGGACTCCTTGTCCTCCTCGAGTGAGATGTATATGCCTTTCTCGCCCACGGCCAGACCCTCGTTCAAGAACTGCAGGCCTAGGGTCGTCTTACCGGTACCGAAGGACCCCATCACCACTACCGTGGAGGATCTCGGTATCCCTCCGAAAAGCATCTCGTCCAGCCCGTCTACCCCTGTCTTGATCTTATCCATTCCCATCACCCTACCCGTTCCGTGTCTATGACCACCAGTCCGTGCTGCGCTGTGACGATGGTCGCGAACCTAGCTATACGTTCCTTGTCCAGGTGCGGCAATATACTGATGAACTTCTCCACATACATATACCTCTGACGGCGGGAGGATTGCACGAACTTGCTCCATTCGAACACCAGCGCCCCATCCACCGAGTCCATGATGAGCTTCTCCTTACGCTTGTCCACGATATCCTTGGTGAGCAGTATATAGATGACACCTTTCCATCGTTTCGCCATGCGCTGCATCCCTCGCATGACCGCCACCAGGTCCATCTCATCTATGCCGGTGTTGACCACCAGGTCCGTCAAGGAATCGATGATGACCATGCTGTCGTGGGCGTTGGTATCTAAAAAGTCGACCAGAGCCTCCAAGGTGTTCTGTTCCCCGTCGTCGGAGAAGAGACCGCTGGAAGTATCTCCGGTCCAGCTTCTAGGCACCATAGTGTTACGGAAGTACTGTTTGGAGAAGTCCTTGAAGACGACGTTCCTTTCGAACGCCCCGTAGAAGTCCTGATTGAAGGAGGTCTTGATCTCCTGCAGGATGTCCTCCTTGGATCGAGCGAAAGTGACATAGCATATCTTCTTCGGCAGGATACGCTGGCCAACCCGTTGACCCAGATAATAATCCATTGTATTGGGGTTCTCTCGAACGAGAGATAACTTCGAGGCGGAGGTCAGCGCATATTCCTGCTGACCCGCACCTAGATCTCCCATGAGCAGAATAACGGAACCGGCCGGTATCCCGCCCTTGATTATACTATCAAAATCAGCGACACCGCTGGGGATCCTCTTGACCGTGCCATCCATTCCCACACCTGACCTGGCAGTTATCGGGATGAGCGAATATAGAGTTTTGCAGAACCTGACCGTGCATTCAACGATTTAAATAAATATGATAAATTATTAATAAATATTTTTCAGGTATTCCGAGAAACGGAATTTTGATGCACCGAACTGAAGAACACCGGCCGATCCCGTTCACACCGCCGGTTCTACATAGCCCCCGAAGGTGATACTGTCGCTCCCGCTGAAGCTGATGATGATCAGATTGAGCTGGTTGAAGCCTTCGAATATCTCCTGCCCGCCCACCGGTCCTACCGCCCCTACCAGGGTATCACCTTGATCGATGAAAGTGATGGGGTTCCATGTTAGGCTGATCCAGTCGAAATAGTAGGCTTCCGCGTTTTCGATGGATATCCCTGGTTGGGTTACGTAGAACTTGAGGACCGCTCTCTCCTCGTCCATCAATCCCCGCATCCTGATGCCGGTGTCGTACTCGATCCCGTTTATCACGTTGTTCGTGAGGCTGGGGTGCTCATCGGTCCCGCCCAGGCCATTGGTGTTCACCTGCTCGAAGGTGATGGTGGCCATGATCACTGGCTCATCCACATCTGGTACCAATTTGTCGTTCAGCGCTCCGGCAGCCAGATAAGCTGTGGATACCAGGACGACCATCAATATCAACGATATGACGATACATTTCTGACCATTGATGACCTTCATTACCCTAACTCCCCGAAATTGATAGATAGAACATGAGCTCGATGAAATTCAGTCTCTGTTCAGCAATCAAATTTATTTTGGATATATAGAATATTCCCTTCATTTTTATAGATCGGACGATAGCATCAGGTCCAATGCCAGTTTCAAAGCAAGGTCGGACGCCTCCTCCTTGATCCGCTCCCGATCTCCGTCATTATCGATACGGAACGTTTCCCTCTTGCCTTTGTAATCTAGGCCGATGAACACCAATCCCACCGGTTTGGTCTCGCTTGCGCCCCCTGGGCCAGCTATCCCGGTGACGGATATGCCTACATCCGCCCCGAAGGCCTTGCGCACTCCTGCGGCCATCTCCGCGGCGCACACTGAGCTGACCGCACCGTACGTTCCTAGCACTTCCAGGGAAACGCCCAACAGCTTGACCTTGGAATCATTGCTGTAGGCGACGACCCCGCCCAGGAAAACGTCGGAGGAACCTGGGACATTGGTCAGCTTGTCGCAAATGCGACCACCGGTACAGGATTCCGCCACGGCGATGGTCAACCGTTTCTGTCGAAGGGCGGTTAGGAGCTCAATCTCCGGCATCCCATTCCCCCTGGGCCATCAGCTCCCTGATGCGCTTGACGCCATCGATGGAATCGATGACCTCGGCCACCGCCCGCGGTACGAAGCGGCGCCAGTCGTCTCCGGCCACCATTCTCTTTCGTATCTCTGTGCCGGAGTAATGAGAGCGGTTGAACAGAGGGGACGCGGACACTTCGTAACCGGCCTCGGAGAACAGCCTTTTCGTCAAGGGATTATTGGTATACACCCGTTGGAAGGGCGGAACCATGGAGCGCACGTGCGATACCCATATGCCGTACTGGTTGATGTCCACTA